>JAQGMY010000021.1 GCA_028292105.1 Ramlibacter sp. | reverse complement strand
GCGAGTTCAACCTGGGCGAGGTCTACAACCTGTCGATCAGCCGCGGCACGCTGACGGAGGAAGACCGCTACAAGATCAACGAGCACATGGCGCAGACCATCGTCATGCTGGAGTCGCTGCCCTGGCCGCGGCACCTGCGGCGCGTGCCCGAGTACGCCGGTGGGCACCACGAGAAGATGGACGGCACCGGCTATCCGCGCGGCCTCAAGCGCGAGCAGATGTCGCTGCCGGCGCGGGTGATGGCGATCGCCGACATCTTCGAGGCGCTGACGGCGGCGGACCGCCCCTACAAGCCGCCGAAGACCTTGTCCGAGTCGCTCAGGATCATGAGCTTCATGGTGCGCGACAACCACATCGACCCCGACCTGTACAAGCTGTTCATCGATTCGGGCGTCTACAAGGAATACGCCAGGCAGTTCCTGAAGCCCGAGCAGCTGGACATCCTCGACGAGCCGCCGGGCGTGCGCGATTGAGCAGGGGCGGTGCGCGGCA
Organism: Ramlibacter sp.; assembly: GCA_028292105.1. Lineage (GTDB taxonomy): Bacteria > Pseudomonadota > Gammaproteobacteria > Burkholderiales > Burkholderiaceae_C > Ramlibacter. The sequence goes on along the minus strand of JAQGMY010000021.1, from coordinate 8,700 downwards.
GAGCCGCACACCCTACGGGCCCCATCCCCTCACCCCCGCCGCCCCAAGGTAGGGTTGCAAGCTCCGCTTGCGCACCACGCGCCCGCACTCACCCCGTATTCCGCAGCCCCGCCGCGATGCCATTGATCGACAGATGGATCCCCAGCCGCTCGCGCTCGTCGGCGTCGCCCTGGCGCCAGCGCCGCACCAGCTCCACCTGCAGGTGGTGCAGCGGATCCAGATACGGAAAGCGATGCCGGATCGACCGCGCCAGCGCCGCGTTGCTGGCCAGCCGCTGTTTCTCGCCCGTGATGAGGGCGATGGCTTCCACCGTGCGTTGCCACTCCGCCTCGATCACGCCGAAGATGCGGCGGCGCAAGCGCGTGTCCGTCACCAGTTCGGCGTAGCGCGAAGCCAGCGCCAGGTCGCTCTTGGCCAGCACCATGTCCATGTTGGACAGCAGCACGCGAAAGAACGGCCACTGCCGGTACATCTTCTGCAGCAAGGCCAATGCTTCCTTGCGCTGCGGACCCGGGCTGCCGAGATAGCCCTGCACGGCGGAGCCGAAGCCGAACCAGCCGGGCAGCGTCAGGCGGCACTGGCCCCAGCTGAAGCCCCAGGGCACGGCGCGCAGGTCTTCGATGTTCTGCGAAGGCTTGCGCGATGCCGGGCGCGAGCTGATGTTCAGCTCCGCGATCTCGCGGATCGGCGTGGCGCTGAAGAAGAAGTCGACGAAGCCGGGCGTCTCGTACACGAGCGCCCGATAGGCGGCCATGCTGGCCTGCGACAGCGCCTCGGCGGCCTGCAGGAAGGCCTTGGTGGCCGGCTTGGTCGGCTGCAGCAGAGTGGCCTCCAAGGTGGCCGCCACGAGCGTCTCCAGGTTGCGCCGGCCGATTTCCGCGTTGGCGTACTTGGAGGCGATCACTTCGCCTTGCTCGGTCAGCCGGATCTGGCCGCGGACCGTGCCCGGCGGCTGCGCCAGGATGGCCTGGTAGCTCGGACCGCCGCCGCGGCCCACGGTGCCGCCGCGGCCGTGGAACAGGCGCAGCTGGATGTTGTACGAATTGGCCAGCTGGTCGAACAGGTCGACCAGCGCGATCTCGGCGCGGTAGAGCTCCCAGTTGCTGGTGAAGATGCCGCCGTCCTTGTTGCTGTCGCTGTAGCCCAGCATGATGTCCTGCTCGCAGCCGGAGCGCTGCACCAGCCTGGCGACACCGGGCAGCGAGTAGAACTCGCGCATGATGGGCGCGGCATTGCGCAGGTCCTGGATGGTCTCGAACAATGGCACCACGATCAGGTCGGCCACGGCGTGGTCGTCCGAACCGCCGGCGGGCCGCCGCACGGCGCTTGCGGCGCCCGGAGGAGCAGCCTGGGGGTCCGGGAGACATCCGCGCAGCAGCCCCACTTCTTTTTGCAGCAGCATCACTTCGAGCAGGTCGCTCACCGCTTCGGTGTGGCTGATGATGTAGTGGCGGATCGCCTGGTGGCCGTACTTGGCGCGGGCGAGATGCGCCGTCTCGAAGATCGCCAGTTCCTTGCGCGTGTGCTCGGTGTACTCGGCGCCCAGCACGCGCAGCGGCCGCGCATCGGCCAGCAGGCGCAACAGCACCGCGCGCTTGCCGGCCTCGTCCAGGCCCGCGTAGTCCTGCTCGACGCGGGCGGTGGCGAGCAGGTCGGCGATCACCATCTCGTGCTGGTCCGAGCTTTGCCGCAGGTCCACCGTGGCCAGGTGGAAGCCGAACACCTCGACGGCCCGCATCAGCGGCCGCAGGCGCTGCTGCACCAGGGCGGCGCCATGGTGCGCCAGCAGCGAGTCGCGCATGGTGCGCAGGTCCTGCAGGAATTCCTCGGCGCGCGCATACGGGTTCTGCGGCGGCACCGCGTGCCGCGCCGCCTCGCCGCCGGTGAAGTCCTTCAGCGTTGCGGCCAGTCGCGCGTACATGCCGGTGACGACCCGCCGGTAGGGCTCGTCCTGCCGGTGTTCGCCGCGGTCGGGCGAAGCGTCGGCCAGGGCGCGCATCGCCGGCGTCACCTGCACCAGCATCGCGGACAGCGACAGTTCGCTGCCCAGCCAGAACAGCTCGGTCAGGTAGTAGCGCAGCGCCACTTCGCATTGGCGGCGCAGCGCGTAGTCGAGGGTCTGCGCGCTCACGTTGGGGTTGCCGTCGCGGTCGCCGCCGATCCACTGCCCCATGCGCAGGAAGCTGGCGACCGGATGCTGGTGACCGAGCTCCTGTTCGAGCTGGCCATAGAGCTTGGGGATCTCGCGCAGGAAGGTGGCCTCGTAGTAGCTGAGGGCGGTTTCGATCTCGTCGGCGACGGTCAGCTTGGTGAAGCGCAGCAGGCGGGTCTGCCACAGCTGCATGACACGCGCGCGCATCTGGCTTTCGTTGGCGGCGAGCTCCTTGGGCGCCAGCGCATCGCGCGGCTGCGCCCGCGCCTTGGTCTCGTCGCGTTCGGTCAGCAGCCGGGCGATGTCGCGCTCGGCGTCCAGGATGCTCTTGCGCTGCACCTCGGTGGGGTGCGCGGTGAGCACCGGCGACAGGTAGCTGTGGGCCAGGGTCTGCGACACCGTGCGGGCGTTGATGCCAGCCCAGCGCAAGCGGGCCAGCGCCACCTCGATGCTGCCTTCCTGCGTGTCGCCGGCGCGCTCGTGCACTTCGCGGCGCCGGATATGGTGCCTGTCCTCGGCCAGGTTGGCCAGGTGGCTGAAGTAGGTGAAGGCGCGGATCACGCGCACCGCCTCGTCCCCGCTCAGCGACTTCAGCAGCGACTTCAAGGCGCGATCGGCGTCGTGGTCGGCATCGCGCCGGAACGCCACCGACATCTTGCGGATGCGCTCCACCAGCTCGAAGGTCTCGACACCCTCCTGCTCCCGGATGACATCGCCCAGGATCCGCCCCAGCAGCCGGATGTCTTCCAGCAGCGGCTTTTCGTTGTCCTTGGCGCGGCGCGCGGGCGGCTGCTCGGTGGCAGGCATCGGGGCTCCTGGGAGGCGAAGCGGTCGATGCTAGCATCGACCCCCACCCCCGGAATGAAGCACGCCATGAGCCAGTTCACCATCGCCACGCGGGAAAGCCGGCTCGCGCTTTGGCAGGCCGAACACGTGAAGGCCTTGCTCGAACAGCAGGGCCACCAGGTCACGCTGCTGGGCATGACGACGCGCGGCGACCAGATCCTCGACCGCTCGCTCAGCAAGGTCGGCGGCAAGGGACTGTTCGTGAAGGAGCTGGAGACCGCGCTGGAAGAGGGCCGCGCGGACCTGGCCGTGCACTCGCTGAAAGACGTGCCGATGGAGCTCCCGCCTGGCTTCGTGCTGGCCTGCGTGATGGAGCGCGAGGACCCGCGAGACGCCTTCGTGTCCAACCGGTACCAGTCGCTGGCGCAACTGCCGCAGGGCGCCGCCGTCGGCACCTCCAGCCTGCGCCGCACGGTGCTGCTGCGCGCGCTGCGCCCGGACCTCAGGATCGAGCCGCTGCGCGGCAACCTCGACACCCGGCTGGGCAAGCTCGACGACGGCCAGTACGACGGCATCGTGCTGGCGGCCGCGGGCCTGATCCGCCTCGGCCTGGGCACCCGCATCCGCCAGGTGTTCGAACCCGCCGACATGCTGCCGGCCGCGGGGCAGGGCGCCCTCGGCATCGAGGTGCGCGCCGGCCGTGCGGACGTCATCGCAGCCCTGGAGCCGCTGGCCGACCATCGAACCGGCCTGTGCGTGGCAGCCGAGCGTGCGGTGAGCCGGGCCATGGGTGGCAGCTGCTCGATGCCGCTGGCCGCGCATGCACGCTTCGACGGCGAGTACCTGCAACTGGCGGCCGCCTGGGGCGACCCCGACCAGCCCGGCGTGCTGGTGCGGGCGCGTTCGGCCGACGTGATCGCCGACCTGGTGCAGGCCGACGCGCTGGGCACGGCAGTCGCCGAACGACTGCGCGCCGGCGGAGCGCACTGAGCGCGGCAATGCGCGTGATCGTGACCCGGCCGGCACAGGAGGGCCAGCGCTGGGTCGGGCGGCTGCGTGACCGCGGCTTCGATGCGCTGGCGTTGCCGCTGCTCGCCATCGGGCCGGCGCCCGATCCCGCCGCCCTCGCATCCGCCGCCGGCGACGCCCACCGTTACGCAGCATTGATGTTCGTGAGCGCGAACGCGGTGGCCGGATTCTTCTCGGCCCGGCCGGCGATCGGCGCCGCGCGCTGCTGGGCGCCCGGACCTGGAACTGCCGAGGCGCTGCGCAACGCCGGCGTGCCGCCGGACCGCATCGACGCACCCGCCGTGGACGCCGCGCAGTTCGATTCCGAGAGCCTGTGGCAACAGGTGCAGGGGCAGCTGCGCTCCGGTGACCGGTTGCTGCTGGTGCGCGGTGCCGATGCACAAGGCCGCAGCCAGGGTCGCGACTGGCTGGGGCAGCAGCTGGCGGCGAGCGGCGTCGCCGTCGACACCGTGTCGGCCTATTCGCGCGCGCTGCCGCAATGGGATGAAGCTCAGCGCGCGGTCGCACGCGGCGCCGCCGCCGACGGGTCGCTGTGGCTCTTCAGCAGCTCGGAGGCGGCGGCCAACCTCGGCACACTGTTGCCGGGCCAGGACTGGAGCGGCGGTCGGGCGATCGCAACCCACGATCGCATCGCGCAAGCGGTTCGCGCACTCGGCTTCGGCGAGGTGCGGTCTTCGCTTCCTGCCCTCCAGGACGTGGTGGCGTCGATAGAATCGGCCCGATGAGTTCCCAGCTACCTCCGTCGTCGCCCGAGCTGTCGCCGGTGCTGCCGGTGGCGGCACCGGCAGCACCCTTGCCGGCGCGCGCGCCCAGCGCGTTTTCACGGGCTGCGTTGTTCGCGCTGTCCCTGGTCGCCGGTGCCGCTCTGCTCTCGAGCGTCATGCTGTGGCAACGGCTGTCCGCCATCCAGGAGCAACTGGCCCGCCAGAGCGCGGACACCGGCGCCAATGCGATCGAGGCACGGGCGCTGGCCCGCCAGGCGCAGGACATCGCCCGCGACGCCGCCGCGCGCCAGGTGGTGCTGGAATCGCGCCTTTCTGAAGTGGCCCTGCAGCGCTCGCAGCTGGAAGAACTGATGCAGAGCCTGTCGCGCTCGCGCGACGAGAACCTGCTGGTGGACGTGGAGTCGGCGCTGCGCCTGGCGCAGCAGCAGACCCAGTTGACCGGCAGCGCCGAGCCCTTGCTGGCTGCATTGCGCACCGCGGACCAGCGCCTGGCGCGCGCCGCCCAGCCGCGGCTGGCCCGGGTGCGCGCCTCGATCGCCCGCGACATCGAACGGATCCGCTCGACCAGCGTGACCGACGTGCCCGGGCTGCTGGCGCGGCTGGACGAGGTGGTGCGCCAGGTCGACGAACTCCCGGTGGCCAATGCCGTGCCGGTGCGCACCTCGTCGGACGACGGACCTCGCAAGACCACGTCCACCGGCGCCCGCCTGTGGTGGGAGCGTTGGCGTGATGCGGTCTGGGACGACGCCCGCAGCCTGGTGCGCGTGAGCCGCATCGACCAGCCGGAAGCCGCGCTGCTCGCGCCCGAGCAGTCCTTCTTCCTGCGCGAGAACCTGAAGCTCAAGTTGCTGAACGTGCGGCTGTCGCTGCTGGCGCGGCAGAACGAGGCGGCACGCGCCGACATCGCCGGCGCCACCGCGGCCCTCAACAAATATTTCGATCCGTCGTCGCGCCGCACGCAGGCCGTGGCGACGCAACTGCAGCAGGTGCAGGCGCAGGTGCGCACGGCGGAACTGCCGCGGGTGGACGAGACTTTCGCCGCGCTGACCGCCGCCGGCGCCGGGAAGTAAGGCATGCGCGCCGGACTCTGGCTGCTCGCGCTCTTTGGCGTTGCCGTGGCCAGCGCCCTGTTCGCGGGCAACAACCAGGGCTCCGTCACCCTGTTCTGGCCGCCCTACCGCATCGACCTGTCGCTGAACCTGGTGCTGCTGCTGCTGGTGGGGGCCTTCTTCCTGGTGCACGCGGCCATGCGGGCGCTCGCCGCGCTGCTCGACATGCCGCGGCAGGCGCTGCGCTGGCGCACGCAACAAAAGGAGCGCGCGATGCACGCGTCGCTGCTGGACGCGCTGTCGCACCTGCTGGCGGGCCGCTACATCCGCGCCCGCAAGTCGGCCCAGGCGGTGCTGGACCAGGAAGCTTCGCTGACCAGCTCGGGCCACAAACCGGCCAACGCGGCGCAGCTGCGCGCCCTGGTGCATGTGCTCGCCGCCGAAACCGCGCAAGCGCTGCAGGACCGCACCGGGCGCGAGCAGCACCTGCAGCTGGCGCTGGAACAGGCTTCCTCGCGCGAGGCGCAGGAAGCGCGTGACGGCGCCTTGCTGCGCGCGGCGCGCTGGTCGCTGGAAGACCGCGAACCGCAGGCCGCCATGCAGTGGCTCAAGGGCCTGCCGCAAGGCGCGGCCCGGCGCACCGTGGCGCTGCGTACCCGCTTGCGCGCTTCGCGCCAGGCGGGCGAGCCGGTGGAGGCGCTGGAGACGGCCCGCCTGCTGGCCAAGCACCATGCGTTCTCGGAAGTGGCCGGGCGCAGCATCCTGCGCGGGCTGGCCATCGACCTGCTCAATGGCGCCTACGACGTGGCGCAGTTGCAGCGTGCCTGGACCATGCTCGACGCGAGCGAGCGCCTGATGCCGGAGGTGGCCATCCATGCAGCCCAGCGGCTGATGGCGCTGCGCGGCGACGCGCAGCTTGCGCGCGAGTGGCTGCTGCCGGCGTGGGAAGAGCAGGCCGGCCTGGCCGACAACCTGCGGGTGAAGCTGGTGTGCGCGCTGGAGGAGGGCCTGGACTCGCTCGATGCCGCCTGGCTGGCGCGCATCGAGGCGGCCCAGAAGGCGAACCCCCGCGATGCGACCTTGCAGTACCTCGCCGGCATGGCTTGCATGAAGCGCCAGCTGTGGGGCAAGGCCCAGCAATTGTTGACGCAGGCTGCACTGGCGCTGCAGGACGTGGGCCTGCACCGGAACGCGTGGCGGGCGCTGGCGGAGCTGGCTGAGCAGCGCGAAGACGGGCCGGCGGCGGCGCTGGCGTGGAAGAGGGCGGCGGGGGAATAGAAGCCGCTGGCGGCGGAGCCCGAACTCCACCGCTGCCGCGCCAAAGAAAAAGCCCGGCAGAGCCGGGCTTTTTCATTCCTCGCGAGCAGCCTTAGAAAGGCAGCTGCAGGTTCTTCAGGTCACGCTTGGTTTCCACCAGCACCAGCGGGCCGTCCTCCAGCGACGCAACCGGCGGGCGCTCGCGCGGCACATGGGCCGGTTGCGGCTCGGACGCCATCGCGGCTTGCGCCGCGGCGATCTTGTCCGCGTCCGACGACACCCACTGCAGCCCGGAGCCTTCCGCAACGCCCTTGAGGTCGTCCACGGGCAGCTGGAACTCCTGCACCCGCGGCAGGGCGGCGCTTGCGGGCGCCGCTTCGGCGCGTGCCGCTCCGTTGCCAGGGCGCTGCTCCGAGTCGCTCGCGCGGATCGGCTGCGGCGCGAAAGCCTGCTGCTGCTCCTGCGCCGAGACTTCGGCGCCGGTCGCCACGGCCGCGTCCGCCGGACGCTCGTTGCGTTCACCGCGTTCGCGCCGGTCGCGGCCGTAACGGTCGCGGGAGCGGCGGCTGCGGCCTTCGCCGTCGGCTTCCGTTTCCGGTGTGCCGCTCTGGTCGTAGTGCGTGTGGGACTCCAGCACCGGATCGGCGGACGGCCGACCGTCCTGGCGGTCGGTCACTGCACCGACCGAGCCGGCGGCGCCGGCCAGCGCCGAGGCTTCGGCACCGGCGTCGGCCGGCTGGTCCTCGCGCGGGCGGCGCTCGCCGCGGCCTTCGCCACGGTCGCCACGTTCGCGGCGGCGGCCTTCACCACGCTCGCCCCGGTCGCCCCGGTCGCCTCGCGGCGCGGCGTCCTGGTGCTGCTGCTCGCCCGCTTGCATGCCAGCTTCCGTGTCGCCTTGCGGCAGCTCGGCACCGGCTTCGGACGGCCCGCGGCCTTCCAGCAGTTCCTGTGCTTCGCGCTCGCGCCGCTCGGTTTCGCGGCGCTGGCGCGCCTCGAAACGCTCACGGCTTTCCAGCGGCTCGCGGTCGTCGCGCGGCTCGCGGCTGCCCTCGCGGGCTTCCCGCGGCTGGCGCGGCTCGCGCTGCTCCGGCCCGGCTTCGCGCGGCTCACGCGGTTCGCGACCGCCTTCGCGGGGCTCCCGTGCCTCGCGTGCTTCGCGCGGCTCGCGGTTCTCCCGTGGTTCGCGGTCTTCGCGCGGCTCGCGTCCGCCCTCTCGGGGCTCGCGCCCCTCGCGGGCTTCTCGCGGCTCGCGCGGCTCCCGCGCCTCACGGGGCTCGCGCCCCTCGCGCGGCGGCTGGCCGTCGCGCAGCTGCTGGCCTTCACGGGGTTCACGCGGCTCTCGGGGTTCACGCGGTTCACGGCCCTCGCGCGGCTGGCGGGCTTCCACGCCTTCGCGCGGTTCACGGGGCTCACGTCCTTCACCCTCTCGCGGTGCCCGGCCTTCGCGGCCTTCACGCGGCTCGCGCTGCTCGCGGCCTTCGGTGCCACGGCCTTCGCCGCCACGACCTTCACCGCCACGGCCATCGGTGCCGCGGGCTTCGGTGCCACGACCTTCACCGCCACGACCTTCACCGCGGCCGCCGCGCTCACGCCGGCCTTCGCCGCGGCCCTGCTGGCCTTCGCCACGGCCCTGGCCTTCGCCGCGCTGGCCTTCCGGCCGCTGCTGCGCGCCGCCTTCAGTGCCTTCCGCGGCAATGCGGTC
>JAQGMY010000487.1 GCA_028292105.1 Ramlibacter sp. | reverse complement strand
GTGAAGAAGCACCTCGAACGCGTCTTCGCCAAGCTGGGCGTGGAGACGCGCACTTCCGCCGCCGGCATGGCGATGAACCGCATCCGGCAGTTCCATCCGCAGTTCGAGGGTTGAGGGCGTCGGCCCCTGGGGTGTGCGAGCGTGGCCGGCGCACGCCGGCCCGGGTAAGCTCGGCTTTTCGCCTCGACAGGTCGCAATGAAGTTCCCTCGCAAGATATCCCTGCTCCTGGCCGTCCTGTTGCTGGCGCTCGCCGCGATCGCCGCGGCCATCATCTACGGCGGTCCCGTGCGCCCGCCCGTGATGGACAGCATCGACAGTCCCTTCAAGGGCGTCGACTTCAGCAAGCTCCCGCCTCTCTCGACCTATCCCGCAGCGGACGGGCGCCGGCTCGCCTACCGCGACTACGTCCCCGCCGCGAGCCCGGCGGCCGGCAGCGTGGTGCTGGTGCACGGCTCCTCGGCCAGCAGCAACAGCATGCATCCCATGGCGCTGGCGCTGGCGGCCAAGGGCTTGCGCGTCTATGCGCTGGACATGCGCGGGCATGGCGGCTCGGGCACCAAGGGGCGGATCGACTTCATCGGCCAGCTCGAGTCCGACCTGGAGGCGTTCGTCCGGGCGGCCAAGCCGGCGGCCCCGGCCACGCTGGTGGGCTTTTCGGCCGGCGGCGGCTTCGTGCTGCGCGTGGCCGGCAGCCCGCAGCAGACGATGTTCGACAGCTACCTGCTGCTCTCGCCGTTTCTCAGCCAGTCCGCCGCCAACCAGCGCCCGGACAGCGGCGGGTGGGCCAGCATCGGCATGCCCAGGATCATCGGCCTGGTGGCCTTGAACCGCGTCGGTGTCGACGCGTTCAATCACCTGCCGGTGACCAGCTTCGCGTTGAGCGAGCCGGCCCGCGCCATGCTGACGCCGGAGTACGACTTCAACCTGGCGCTGAACTTCCGGCCCGAACGCGACTACGAAGCGAACATCCGCAATGCGAAGCGGCCGGTCGCCGTGGTGGCGGGCACCGACGACGAGGTCTTCCGCACGGAGCGTCTCGAGGCCATCTTCAAGGACCTCGGCAAGAACTGGCCGGTGATGCTGGTCCCCGGCGTCAGGCACATCCCGCTGACCCTGGAGCCGGCGGCGCTGGACGCGACGGTGCGGCAGGTGCAGGAACTGCAGCGGCGGGCGTCGTGACGGGACTCCCGCAGGTCGGGCTCACCGCCCGGCTCAGTCTGCCTTGATGTGGGCCGCGGCGGCGATGCGGGCGAACTTCTCGAGGTCGGTGCGCATGGTGGCGCCCATGGCCTCCGGTGAGCCGCCCACCGGCTCCAGGCCCACGGCGAGCAGCCGGGCGCGGCTGTCCTCGTCACGCAGCATCTTGTTGGCTTCGGCATTGAGCCGTTCCACCACCGGCCGCGGCATGCCCGCCGGCCCCACGAGCCCCACCCAGACGTCCATCGCGAACCCCGGCAAGGGGCCGGCTTCGGCGATCGTGGGCAGGTCCGGCATCACGGCAGTGCGCTGGGCGCCCGCCACCGCAATCGCCTTGAGCTTGCCGCTGCGGAAATGCGGCAGCAGCGAATTGATGCCGCCGATGGTGAAGGCGATCTCGTTGGAAAGCAGCGCCGGGATGATGGCCGCGGAGCCCTTGTACGGCACATGGACCACGTCGATGCGGGCGGCGCTGCGCAGCATTTCGGCGGCGAAGTGGTGCGGGGCGCCGTTGCCCGAGGAGCCGTAGTTCAGCTGGCCCGGCCGCGACCTGGCCAGCGCGATGAACTCGGGCAAGGTATTCACCCCCAGGCTCGCGTTCACCGCCAGCACGAACGGCGTCCTGGCCATCATCACCACCGGTTCGAAATCCTTGATGGGATCGACGGCCTGCTTGCCGAAGCTCGCAGTCATGACGTGCGCGCTTTCCGTCATCAGCAGCGTGTAGCCGTCATTGGGCTGCCGGGCCACGAACTCGCGGGCGATGGCGCCGTTGGCGCCGACCTTGTTCTCCACCACCAGCGCCTGGCCCAGCGGGCCCTGCAGCCGCTCGGACAGCAGGCGCGCGGTGAAGTCGGGCGAGCCGCCCGGCGGCAGCGGCACGATCACCTTGAGCGGGCGCGACGGCCAGTTGCCCTGGGCCCGCGTGGCGCCGGCCAGCAGCAGGGAGGAAGCAAGAACGGTTCGGCGGTTCAGCATGGAAGTCCTTGTCCGGCGATGCGCACGCAAAGGTCGAAAGCATGTTGCAGCCCGTCGATGCGGGCCACGCCCTGGCCGGCGATGTCGAAGGCGCTGCCGCTGGCGGACGTGGCCACCGGCACCGGCAGGCCGCCGTGCAGCGTGACGCCGCGCTCGAAGCCCATCAGCTTCATCGCGATCTGCCCCTGGTCGTGGTACATGGAGACCACCGCGTCGAAGTCGCCGCGCCGCGCCGCGATGAACACCGTGTCGGGTGACCAGGGGCCGCTGGCGTCCAGGCCATCGCGGCGCAGCCGCTCCACCACCGGCGCGATGACCTCGATCTCCTCGCGGCCGATCGAGCCGCCGTCGCCCGCATGCGGGTTCAGGCCGGACACCGCGATGCGCGGGCGCGCCACGCCGGCGCGGCGCAGGGCGCTATCGATGATGTGCACGGCATCAGCCACCGACTGCTGCGTGATCAGGCCGGCCACTTCGCGCAGCGGTACATGGGAGGTCACGCGCGACGTCCATAGCTGGTCGGTGATGTTGAATTCGCAGGTGAAGCCGGTCACCCCCAGCCGCGCCTGCATGTACCGCAGTTCGTCTTCTTCCTGCATGCCGGCCATGCGCAGCGAATGCTTGTTCAGTGGCGCGAAGACGATGCCGTGGACCATTTCGTCGCGCGCCAGGTCGGTGGCCGCGGTCAGTGCCTGCAGCGCGACTTCGCCGGCGACGATGCTGCATTGGCCGGGCGCCACGGTGCCCGCCGGCTCCGGCTGCAGCAGGTGCGTCACCCGGCCCGGTTCGAACCGGATCGCGTCGCGCGAGTGCACGGTCAGCGGATCCAGCTTCAGGCCGGCGTCGCGCTCGCCGGCGGCCAGCGCCGAAGCCGGCGCCACCAGCAGCAGGTCGGCCGCGGCGCGGTTGCTTGCCCGGGCCAGCAGCTTCACGCCCATCTCCGGGCCCACGCCCGCCGGGTCGCCCAGCAGCACCGCCAGCCGTGGTTGGCGCGCGGCGCTCACAGGCCGTCCGCCCGGACGTTGGCGTCGCGCACCAGCTTGCGGAAGCGCTCGAATTCCTGCCGGTTCATCTCGGCGAACTG
>JAQGMY010000477.1 GCA_028292105.1 Ramlibacter sp. | reverse complement strand
TGCAGCGGGTGTTCCGCGAAGGCAGCGACGTGAAGGCGGGGCAGGTGCTGTACCGCATCGACGCCGCCCCCTACGCGGCACAGCAGGCCAGCGCGCAAGCGTCGCTCGCCCGTGCCGAAGCCAACCTGGCGAATGCCAGCGCGCTGGCCCGCCGCTATGCGCCGCTGGTGGAGGCCAACGCGATCAGCAAGCAGGACTACGCCAACGCGGTGGCCGCCGAGAAGCAGGCGCAGGCCGACGTCGCGGTCGCACGGGCGGGCCTGCGCACTTCCGAGATCACCCTGGGCTATGCCTCCGTCACGGCGCCGATCTCCGGCCGCATCGGCCGCTCGCTGGTGACCGAGGGCGCGCTGGTGGGGCAGGGCGAGGCCACGCCGCTGGCCGTCATCCAGCAGATCAATCCGCTGTTCGTCAACTTCACCCAGTCCGCCACCGAGGTGATGAACCTGCGCCGCGCGCTCGAGCAGGGGCGCCTCAAGCGCGCCGGCAACGAGGGTGCGCAGGTGCGCGTGCTGCTGGAAGACGGCACGGCGCACCCCCAGCCGGGCAAGCTGCTGTTCGCCGACCTCACCGTCGATGCCAACACCGGCCAGGTGACGCTGCGCGCGGAAGTGCCGAACCCGAACTTCATGCTGCTGCCAGGGATGTACGTGCGCGTGCAGATCGAACAGGCCAAGGCCAGCAACGCCATGCTGCTGCCGCAGCAGGCGGTGACGCGCTCGCCGCAGGGCGACACGGTGATGATCGTTGCGGCCAATGGGCAGGTGAGCCCGCGGCCGGTGAAGGTCGGCGGCTCGCAGAACGGCCAGTGGGTGATCCTCTCCGGCCTGGCGGCCGGTGAGCAGGTGATGGTGGACGGCTTCCAGAAGGTGCGCCCCGGCGCGCCGGTCAAGCCGGTGCCCTGGTCCGCCGGCTCCGGGCCGGCAGGCACGTCAGCGGTGTCGGCGGGCCCCGGTGCGGCTGCGCCCGGCGCCGCCCGCCCGGCCGGCTCTGCCGCCGCGGCGCCAGCCTCCGCCGCTTCCGCCCCGGCTTCCGCCGCTTCGAAGAGCTGAGTCGCACGCATGGCCAAGTTCTTCATTGACCGCCCGATCTTCGCCTGGGTGATCGCCCTGTTCATCATCGTGATGGGCAGCGTCGCCATCACGCAGCTGCCGATCGCGCAGTACCCGCCGGTGGCGCCGCCCGCCATCGTGATCTCCGCCGCCTATCCGGGCGCCTCCGCGCGCACGATGGAAGAGAGTGTCATCTCCGTCATCGAGCAGGAGATGAACGGCTCGCCCGGCCTCATCTACATGGAGTCGGTGACGCAGGCCAACGGCAGCGGCCAGATCACCATCAGCTTCCAGCCCGGCACCAATCCCGACCTGGCGCAGGTCGACGTGCAGAACCGCCTTTCGCGGGCTACGCCGCGCCTGCCGGCGGCCGTCACGCAGCAGGGCGTGCGCGTGGAGAAGTCGCGTTCCAACTTCCTGCTGTTCACGATCCTGTCGTCCGAGGATCCGGCCTTCTCGCCGGTCGACCTGGGCGACTACGCTTCGCGCAGCGTGCTGCCCGAAATCCAGCGCATCCCCGGCGTGGGGCAGGCGCAGCTGTTCGGCACCGAAGCCGCGATGCGCGTCTGGATCGATCCGGAAAAGCTGGTCGGCTTCAACATGTCGGCCGCTGAAGTCGTCGCCGCCATCCGTTCGCAGAACGCGCAGGTCTCCTCCGGCTCGATCGGCGAATTGCCGAACGTACCGGGCCAGGGCATCGCCGCCACGGTGGTGGTGAGCGGCCAGCTCACCAGCGTCGAACAGTTCCAGAACGTGGTGCTGCGCGCCAACCCCGACGGCTCCACGGTCAAGCTCAAGGACGTGGCGCGGGTGGAGCTCAACGCGCAGAACTACGCCACCGCCGCCCGCCTGAACGGCAAGCCGTCGGCCGGCATCGGGGTGCAGCTGGCGCCCAGCGGCAACGCCCTGGAAACCGCGGACGCCGTGCGCAAACGCATGAGCGAGCTCGCGCCCTATTTCCCGCGCGGCGTGAAATGGGAGATCCCGTACGACAGCTCACGCTTCGTGCGCATCTCGATCCGGCAGGTGGTGGAGACGCTGCTGGAAGCCGTCGCCCTGGTGTTCCTGGTGATGTACCTGTTCCTGCAGAACTGGCGCTACACCATCATCCCGACGCTGGTGGTGCCGGTGGCCCTGCTCGGCACCTTCGCCTCATTGCTGGCGCTGGGCTTCTCGATCAACGTGCTGACCATGTTCGGCATGGTGCTGGTGATCGGCATCGTGGTGGACGACGCCATCGTGGTGGTGGAGAACGTCGAGCGGATCATGAGCCACGAGGGCTTGCCGCCACGCGAGGCCACCCGCAAGGCGATGAGCCAGATCTCCGGCGCCATCATCGGCGTGACCGTGGTGCTGATCTCGGTGTTCGTGCCGCTGGCTTTCTTCGCCGGGTCCACCGGCAACATCTACCGGCAGTTCTCCGCCGTGATGGTGGCCTCCATCGGCTTCTCGGCCTTCATGGCGTTGTCGCTGACGCCGGCGCTGTGCGCCACGCTGCTCAAGCAGGTCCCGGCCGGCCACCACGAGGAAAAACGCGGCTTCTTCGGCGCCTTCAACCGGGTGTTCGCCCGCACTGCGCACGGCTATGAAACCCTGGTGACGCGGCTGCTCAGGAAGGCAGCCCGCTACCTGATCATCTACGGCGTGATCGCCGGCGTCGCCGCGCTGATCTACATGCGCCTGCCCACCTCCTTCCTGCCGCAGGAAGACCAGGGCAACATGCTGGTGAACATCCAGCTGCCACCGGGCGCCACCATCGACCGCACGCGCAACGTCATGGAGCAGGTGGAATCCTGGGTGCTCAAGCAGCCCGAGGTCGAGAGCATGGTGGGCGTGCTGGGCTTCTCGTTCTCGGGGCAGGGCCAGAACGCGGCGCTCGCCTTCGTGACGCTGAAGGACTGGGACCTGCGCAAGGGCGAGGAACACTCCGCCCAGTCGCTGGCGGGCAGGGCTTTCGGCGCGCTCTCGCACGTGCGGGACGCCTTCATCTTCCCGCTCAGCCCGCCGCCGATTCCGGAGCTGGGCACGGCGTCGGGCGTGACCTTCCGCCTGCAGGACCGCGCCGGGGCCGGCCGCGACGCACTGATCGCCGCGCGCAACCAGCTGATCGGCCTGGCGTCGCAGAGCAAGATCCTGACGCAGGTGCGTCCGGAGGGACTGGAAGACGCGCCGCAGTTGCAGCTGGACATCGACCGCGAGAAGGCGAACGCGCTGGGCGTGACCTTCGACGCGATCAACAGCACGCTGTCGACGTCCCTGGGCTCGGCCTACGTCAACGACTTCCCGAACCGCGGCCGGCTGCAGCGCGTGGTGGTGCAGGCCGATGCGCCGTCGCGCATGCAGCCGGAAGATCTGCTGCGCCTGAACGCCATCAGCACGCAGGGCAAGCCGGTGCCGCTGTCGGCGTTCGCGACCACCCGCTGGGTGAACGGCGCCATGCAGACCGTCCGCTACAACGGCTATCCCGCCATGCGTATCTCCGCCGCCCCGGCGCCCGGCTTCAGCACCGGCGCCGCGATGACCGAAATGGAACGGCTGGCAGCGCAGTTGCCGCAAGGCTTCGGCTACGAGTGGACCGGGCAGTCGCGCGAGGAAAAGCTCGCCGGCTCGCAGTCGCTGATCCTCTATGGCTTCGCGATCCTGGCGGTGTTCCTGTGCCTGGCCGCGCTGTACGAGAGCTGGTCCATCCCGTTCGCGGTGATCCTGGTGGTGCCGCTGGGTGTGCTCGGCGTGCTGCTGGCGACGCTGCTGCGCGGCTACGCCAACGACGTGTATTTCCAGGTGGGCCTGATCACCATCATCGGCTTGTCGGCCAAGAACGCCATCCTGATCATCGAGTTCGCCAAGGACCTGCAGGCGCAGGGCAAGAGCGTGGTCGAGTCGGCACTCGAGGCGGCACGCCTGCGCTTCCGGCCGATCGTGATGACCTCGATGGCCTTTGGCCTGGGCGTGCTGCCGCTGGCCCTGGCCGGCGGTGCCGGGTCGGCCAGCCAGCGCGCCATCGGCACCGGCGTGCTGGGCGGCATGTTGACCGGCACCACCCTGGCCGTCTTCTTCGTTCCCATCTTTTTCGTGGTGATCCGTGGCCGCTTCAAGGGCAGCGAGCGGCAGCGCAAGCTGCACGCGCACGAGATGCCGCCGGAGCTGCCGCCCGGGGCCACCGCGGGAGACCAGATATGACTTCGCACAAGATCCTGAGCGTGCTGGCAGCGGCGCTGCTGGCCAGCGGCTGCTCCCTGATGCCGAAGTACGAGCGGCCCGAGCCGCCGGTACCGGCCATCTTCCCGTATCCCGCGACCAGCGAAGGCACGCCGGCGGCGGATCTGGCCTGGGACCAGTTCTTCACCGACGACCGCCTGCGCGGGCTGATCGCCGCGGCGCTGCGCAACAACCGCGACCTGCGCGTGGCCGTGCTGAACATCGCCCAGGCGCGGGCGCAGTACGACATCCGCAACGCCGACCGGCTGCCTTCGGTGGGCGCGGGTTTCACCGCCTCGCGCGCGCCCAACACGGCTGGCAACGAAGCGACCACCTTGTCGGCCACGCTCGGCATCACCAGCTGGGAGATCGATTTCTTCGGCCGCATCGCCAGCCTCAGCGAGGCGGCGCTGGCGCAGTACCTGGCCACCGAAGAGGGCCGCAAGGCGGCGCAGATCACGCTGGTGGCCAGCGTGGCCAACGCCTGGCTGAACCTCGCGGCCGACGAGGAACTGCTGGTGCTCACGCGCGAGACGCTCGCCACGCGGGAGGAATCGCAGCGCCTCACGCGTCTGCGCTTCGAGAACGGCGCCACTTCCGAGATCGATTTCCGGCTGGCGCAGTCGCTGACGGAGTCCGCCCGCGCCACGCTGGCGCAGGTGACACGGCAGCGCGCGCTGGACCTGAACACGCTGGCCCTGTTGACGGGAGAAGCGGTGGCTCCGGCGTTCCAGGCCGGCGTGACCACCGCCAGCGTGAGCTTGCCCGACGTGCCCGCGGGCCTGCCCTCCGATGTGCTGGTGCGGCGTCCCGACGTGCGCCAGGCCGAAAGGCTGCTGCAGGCGGCCAACGCCAACATCGGCGCCGCCCGTGCCGCCTTCTTCCCGCGGATTTCGCTGACCGCCGGCATCGGCACCGCCAGTTCGAGCCTGTCCGGCCTGTTCAGCGGCGGCGCCTGGGGCTACACGGTGGCGCCCGGCTTGCTGCAGCCGATCTTCGACGCCGGCCGCAACCGCGCATCGCTCGCGGTGGCCGAGGTGTCCCGCGACATCGCGATCGCGCAGTACGAGCGTTCCATCCAGCAGGCTTTCCGCGATGTGGCGGATGCGCTGGCCGGGCGGGCGACATATGGCGACCAGGTCGCTTCGCAGGCCCTCGTGGTGGAAGCCGAGGCCGTGCGCTACCGGCTGGCCCGGCTGCGTTACGACAACGGCGTGTCCAGCTACCTGGATCTGCTGGATGCGCAGCGCTCGCTGTTCGCGGCGCAGCAGGGTCTGGTGCAGGCGCGGCTCGGGCGCCTGCAGAACCAGGTTCAGCTTTATCGGTCCCTGGGTGGGGGTTGGACCGAGCCGGCGGTTGCGCCCTGAGCGGCGCTCCGACAAGGGTAGGAGCGGTCCCGGGCTCCTAGGGCGCGTTGCCCCCGGCGGCAACCTGGTGGCTCACGCCGGTGATGGCATAGCCCTTTTCTTCGATCTGGCCGCGTGCATTGTCGATCTCGTAGGGGTGCAGGTGCCTCTGCGTTTCGTCCACGCTGACACCCTGCTGGCGCGCCTGCCAGTCGATGTTGGTGACTTCCTCCGGGATCGGCTGGCCGGCGGGCACGA
>JAQGMY010000475.1 GCA_028292105.1 Ramlibacter sp. | reverse complement strand
AGCGTCTTCGAGGTCGGTGAGTTCTTCGCCGAGCTGGTAGAGGTCCCAGTATTTTTTCGGATCACGGTAGACCACCAGCCAGGCCTGTTCAACCGCTTCGCTGGAGACGTAGCCCTGCGACCAGTCGCGCTGGCTGTGACTCTGCGGCACAGCCAGGCCGCGGCGGGCCAGCAGACGCAGGGATTCGTCATAGAGCGATGGCGCTACATAGGCGGCCTCCACCAGGGCCAGCAGGTCGGGCCTGTGCGCATGGGGCTTGAGCATGGCGGCATTCTTGTTGCCCAGGGCGAACTCGATACAGCGGTATTGCGCACTCTGAAAGCCGCTGGAGTTGGCCAGGTAAGGGCGTATCGCGCTGTACTCGGGTGGTGTCATGGTGGCCAGCACGTCCCACGCGTGCACCAGCTGCTCCATGATGCGGCTGACCCGCGCCAGCATCTTGAAGGCCAGCTGCAGCTCGTCGCCGGCGAAGCATCGGACCGCGGCGCGCAGCTCGTGCAGCATCAGCTTCATCCACAGTTCGCTGGTCTGGTGCTGCACGATGAACAGCATCTCGTTGTGGTCCGGCGACAGGGGATGCTGCGCATTCAGGATCTGGTCGAGATGCAGGTAGTCGCCGTAGCTCATGGACTTGCTCAAGTCCAGCTGGGCCTTTTCGTCGGCGACGATCTTTTCGGTGGCGCTCATGCTTTCCTTCAGGCGTAGACGGAGGCGATGGACCACCCACCAGGTGGTCCCCACGTTCCTGTTGGAGGCGCTGAGCCCGGTCGGGGTTCAGGCCGGTACAGCTGAACATGCCGCGCTGCTCGATCGGAGGAAGACATGGGTGGCGTCCTATGGCTGCAGCAGGCGATCGGCCAGCCACGCGCACAGCGGGCTTTGCGGATCTTCGAATCCATGGATCGCCGAGAAATGGTCGGCGCCGGGCAGCGGCGAGAGCTCGGCGGCGTTGCCCGCGGCAAGCCAGGTGTCGCGGTACAGCTTGGCCTGGCGCTGGAATTCCGCCGTCTCGTCGCCGCCCCAGGTGATCCAGGCCGGGGTGGCACACGGCCGCACGTTCCGCACGGGGGAGTTGCGCTGCACCAGGCCTTCATCGAGTTGCAGCGACGGCTGCAGGTAGCTCCAGCGCAGCGGCTCCAGGTCATACAGGCCGCTGACCAGGACGGCGGCCTTGAGCGGGTCCTGGGGCAGCCCGTAGTCGCGCGCCCATTCGGCCTGCAGGCACATCGCGGCCAGCTGCCCGCCGGCCGAATGCCCGCCGACGGCTACGCGCGTGGGATCGCCGCCGTGCGCGGCGATGTTGCGCAGCACCCAGGCCACGGCCGCGCGGGCCTGCCGCGTGATCTCGTCGAGCCGCACTTGCGGACACAAGGCGTAGTCGATCACCACCGTGGTGATGCCGCGACGCTGCAGGCCCAGCGCGACGCCGCTGAAGTCCTTGGCCGAGAGCGCGCGCCAGTAGCCGCCGTGGATGAACACGAACACCGGGGCGTTCGGCTGGTCGGCCGGGAAGATGTCCAGGGTTTCGGCCAGCGTCGGCCCGTAAGCCACATCGAGCACGCAGCGCAAGGAGGCACGCGCCTGGCGCGCCTGGCGCAGGTAGTGCCGCACGCACGCACCCTCGTCGGCCACGCTCAGGGAGGTGTCGTACTGGGCGTCGATCTCGGCTTGCGAGCGAAAGGGGGCGAACGGGGTCATGTCGCGCAGTTTGCCCGATGCCGTGGCGCGGGCGGGCCTCCAGGCGGCCGCCGGAGCGCGCGTTGGTCTTGCACTGCGCCGGCCGGCGAAACCCGCAAAAAAGTCACGCGGCTGCATTGTCCGCGCGACTGGCGCTCCCTCGGCGCAGTCAGTGCCCACTGGGCCGCGGCGCCGGGATGGTTTCTAATATCGGGTTGCGCACAGACTTCAGCAGTTCACGGCTCGTTCGCTCCCTGGGAGACTGGAATCCGGTCGAGGCGGAAGCGTCCGCCATGGACTTTGCCGAGCGGCTGGGGCTGTGGCTGAACGCCTTCGACGCGATCCGCCTGCAGTCGGCGCACCAGGCGGTACGCGGCGTGGCGGCGGCAACGCTGGCCAAGCCGCAGGCCCGCCCCGGACGGGCGCCAGGCCTGGGTGAAGACCTGCAGCGGCTGCGCAGCTCGCTGGCCCAGGCCATCGCCCAGCCGATCGCCGACCTGGATGCGGCGGACGCCAGCTATGTGCCGTTCCAGCAGCGGCACCTGAAGCTGCAGCGCGAGATGGAACAAGCCATAGGCGCCTTGCGCGAGCAGGCGCGCCACGCGCTCAGCGCCTGTTCCGGGCCGTTGCGGCAATTGGCGCTGCTCGATGCGGCACTGGACCAGGTGATGGGCCCGCGCGAGCAGTTGCTGCTGCCGGGCGCCGCCCACCTGCTGCAGCGGCGCTTCGAACAACTGCGCACGCAGGCCGCGGACGGCTGGCTGGCCCTGTTCGCCAACGACTGGCGCCAGGCCCTGGTCGGCGAGCTGGAGCTGCGCCTCGAACCCTTGATGGGCCTCGTCGAGGCCCTGGACGAAGAATTGAAACAAAGAGAATGAGCAAACGCTTTTTTGCCGCCGCTTTTGCGGTCGGCCTGGCGGCGGTGCTGTGGGTGGGCGCCGGCTTCATCGGCACCAGCTGGCTGGCGCTGGCCATGACGGCGGTCATCGGCGGCGTGTTCGTGCTGGGAGCCTGCGAGCTGCAGCAGTTCCGTGCCGGCACGGCCAGCCTCGCTGTCGCACTCGACGGGATCCCGCAGCCGCTGGCCAGCCTGGCCGACTGGCTGCAGCAGGTACCGGCGGGTTTGCGCAACGCCGTGCGCTTGCGGGTCGAAGGCGAGCGTGGTGGCCTGCCGGGCCCGGCGCTCACGCCTTACCTGGTCGGCCTGCTGGTGATGCTGGGCATGCTCGGCACCTTCCTCGGCATGGTGGTCACCTTCAAGGGGGCCGTGTTCGCACTGGAAGGATCGACCGACCTGCAGGCGATCCGCTCGGCGCTGGCCGAACCGATCAAGGGCCTCGGCCTGTCGTTCGGAACCTCCGTCGCCGGTGTCGCCGCCTCGGCGATGCTCGGCCTGATGTCGGCGATCGCCCGGCGCGAGCGCATGGAAGCGGGCCGCCAGCTGGACACGCGCATCGGCACGGTGCTGCTGCCCTTCTCCGCCGTGCACCAGCGCCACGAGACCCTGCACGCGCTGCAACTGCAAGCCCGCGCCGCGCCCGAACTGGTGGAGCGCCTGGCCGCCATGATGGCGCGCATGGAACAGCGCAGCCAGCAACTGGACGAGCAACTGCTGCAACGCCAGGCCGAACTGCAGCGCGAGGTGACGCGTGCCTACGCCGAACTGGCGCAAGGCGTCGGCGCTGCCTTGCAGGACAGCCTGGCCGCGGGAGCGCGCGCCGCTGGCGAGAGCATCACGCCGGTGGTCGAGTCCGCCATGAGCCGCATCGTGCAGGACTCCGGCCGCATGCACGAGCGCGTCGGCAAGCTGGCGGAAGGCCAGGTCGAAGCGGTGTCGCAGCGTCTCGACGCGCTGCTGGCTTCGCTGAACGGCAACCAGGAGCGCTCGCAACAAGCCCAGGCCGCGGCGGAGCAGCAGCGGCTGCAGCGCTGGACCGAGGCGCTGCACCAGAGCGCCGGCGAGATCACCCGGCGCACCAGCGAACAGGCGGTGCGCACGCTCGAAGGCACGGCGCGCCTGCTCGCCGAGACCCAGGAGCTGGTTCGCGCGCGTACCGAGGCGGAAGCGCGTTCCATCGAACAGCATGGCCAGCGGATGGACCAGCTGGCTGGCGTCTGGCGCACGGAACTGGCGGCGCTGCGGCAGGAAGAAGGCAGCCGCGGCGCTGCGGCCGTGGAGCGGCTGGGCGAGCTGCAAGCGGCCGTCACGCAGCACCTGGCCACGCTGGGCGCTGCCCTGGAGGCACCGCTCACGCGCTTGCTGCAGACCGCCTCGGAAGTGCCGCAGGCCGCCGCCGGCGTGATCACCGAACTGCGCCAGGAGATGAGCCGCCTGGCCGAGCGCGACAACGTCACGCTGCAGGAGCGCACGACCATCGTGGAGCAACTCGGCGCCTTGCTGAAGTCACTGGACGTGCAGACCGGGCAAGCGACAGAGATGTCCACCCACATCTCCGCCAGCGCGGTGGAGCTCTCCAGCCTGGGCGAAGCCTTTGGCGCCAGCATGCAGCTGTTCCAGGCCAGCAGCGAGAAGCTGACGCAGGCCTTGCAGCGCATCGAAGGCTCGCTCGAGCGCTCCACGACACGCAGCGACGAACAGCTGGCGTACTACGTCGCCCAAGCTCGCGAGGTGATCGACCTGAGCATCGCCTCGCAGCAAGGCATCGTCGACCACATCCGGCAACTGCAGGTCCGCAAGGACAAGCCGATCGCCGCCGTGCAGGAGGCCCGCGCCTGATGGAGCTGGACGACAGCGACGCCGCCGCGCACGCGCCGATCTGGGCCGTCTTCGGCGACCTGATGTCCGGGCTGGTGGGTGCCTTCGTGCTGGTGCTGGTCGGCTTGCTGGTGATGCAGATGGACCTGGTCGCCAGCCTGCAGGCGGAAGGCGAGAAGCGGCGCATCGAGGAGCAGCGCCGCATTGCGCTGGAAAAGGCGCTGGCCGTGCCGCTGGCATCCGGCCGCGTCACCTTGAACAACGGGCGCATCGGCATCAGCGGCAGCGTGCTGTTCCCGGTCAACTCGGACCAGCTCCGGCCCGAGGGCAGGCTGCTGCTGAAGAGCCTGGTGCCGCCGCTGCAGGTCTACCTCGGCGAGCGCAACGAGATGCTGATGGTCAGCGGCTTCACCGACGACAAGCCGATCCAGGAAGGCAACCGGCGCTTTGCCGACAACCTGGAGCTGTCGGCGCAGCGCTCGCTGACGGTGACCCGCGCC
>JAQGMY010000420.1 GCA_028292105.1 Ramlibacter sp. | reverse complement strand
CCGGCCTGCTGGCCGCCGGCCTGGCGCCGGCCCAGGCGGCGGATTTCCGCCCGGATGCGCTTGCCGTGCAGGCGGGTGCCGGCGCCAGCGGCACCGCCACGGCCGGTGTCGGCCTGGTCTGGGACTGGGACTTGGAGCGGCTGCGGCGCAAGGCGGAGATCACGGCGCACACCGAACTGCTGTTGAACCACCTGCGCGCCGACGACTTCGGCGGCGGCAGCCAGGGCTTCACGCAGGTGGTGGTGTTGCCCTCGCTGCGCATGCGGCTGGACCGGGGCCAGTCCCCATGGTTCGTCGAGGTGGGGATAGGCGCCAGCTGGATGGACAAGCTGCTCGTCACGCCGCACAAGACCTTCAGCACGCAGTGGAACTTCTACGACGTGGTGGGGGTGGGCTACAGCCTGGACGACCAGCGCCGGCATGAGCTGGGCCTGCGCTGGGTGCACATCTCCAATGCCGGCATCAAGAAGCCCAATCCCGGCCAGGACCTGCTGCAGCTGCGCTATGTAGCCCGGTTCTGACGCGGGCGCCGGCCGGTCGTGGGCTGGCGCGGGATCTCCTACGGATGCCGGCCCCACTGTCCGATACGGCCGGCTTGGACGCGATCCCACACTGGTTTGCATGGACCCGGCGAAAGCGACACGCGCGCCGGGAATCACCACAGACCGAACGGAGTTCCCATGAACAAGTCCCTTTCGCGCGCCCTCCTTGCTGCCGGTGTGCTTGCCTTCGCAGCGGCTGCCCAGGCCGGTCCCATGACCGGCTCCGGCGAGACGGGCATGACATCCACCATCCGCGGTGATGGCCAGGACCACTCGTACGCGATGCCGAGCACCAACACGATGGGCGCCGGCCCCGACAGGTCGAGTTCGACCACCTATTACGCCTACCCGCGAACGCACCTGTGGCCGGAGCGCCGTGACAGTGCCACGGCCACCTTCAACACGCCGGGCCGGGCCGGCGAGGCCAGCACCATGACCAACGGCGTGCCGAACCTCGAGACCCACAACTACAGCGCACCGGTGAGCAGCGTGGTGATCGTTCCGTACACGACGACGAACGACTGAAGCGCCGCGCGCCAATGAAAAAAGCCTGGCAGTGCCAGGCTTTTCTACTTCGCGGGAACGATCAGCCGCGGTGGTGATGGCCGTGGCCGCCCTTGCGGCCGTGGCCGAAGCGCAGGCTTTCAGCGTCGAACACGCGCTTTTGCTCCGGCGTCAGGGCGGCATAGAGCGACTTGGTGGCTTCGCCGCGCTTGTCGGCTTCCGCGGCGCGAGCGCTACGCATGGCGCGCATGCGGTCGATGCGCTCGGGCGTGCTGAGCCGCGCAAATTCGGCGCGGTCCGGGCGCTGCATCGGGGCCGGCTTCACGGCGCCGGTCCACTGGGCCCAGGCGCCTTCCTGGGCGGAGGTGATCTGCAGCTTCTGCTTGAGCGCAGT
This sequence comes from Ramlibacter sp., assembly GCA_028292105.1. GTDB lineage: Bacteria > Pseudomonadota > Gammaproteobacteria > Burkholderiales > Burkholderiaceae_C > Ramlibacter. Next base: position 12,537 of record JAQGMY010000420.1, on the reverse strand, counting down.
GGTGCGGGCGGCCATGCGTTCCTGCATGCGGGCCCGGCGCTGTTCCATGCGCGCGGGGTCCATGCGGCCGTGCTCGCCTTGCGTCATGCCGGGAGCGCCTGCCGGGGCAGCGGGCGGGGTCTGCGGCTGGGCCACGGCGGCAACGCCGATGCTGGCCAGCAAGCCGAGGGTGAGGAGGTGACGTTGGAGGGATTTCATCGGGAAAGTCCTTTCAAGACTGGTGGCGGCGCTGCTTTCGGCAACCGGTGCATCGCAGTCTGGCGAGCTCGTGTAACCCAGCCATTGGGGAGGCGTTACGCAGAGGTAAAGAAGTTCGGGTGCAGGCGGCTACAGGTTGGGTCGCTGCGCTCCTACGGCAAGCATCCACTCCCAGGGACGCCGCGAACGGCAGCGCAGCGCCACAGTGTCTGCAACCACCAAGGAGTGCACCATGCAGTACCAGGATTTGGCGCGAGTGGCAGCCGGTGTGCTGGCCGCCGCCGCGTTGTCCGGCGGTGCGCTGGCCCAGACCCAGCCGCCCACGATGACCGACACGGCCCCGACGCCGGCGCATGACCGCGCCAGCGTCGGCGCGGTGATCATGCTGGACCAGCCCGTGCTCGCCCAGCGCGAACAGATGCTGCAGGCGCAGGAGCGCTCGGCGGTCGACACGCGCTCCATGGGCGCCGGCCCGGCCCGCGTGCTGCGCGGCGTGCAGACCCGCGACGACCTCGCCGACCAGAAGATCATCGACTCGCTGTCGAAGCAGCGGGGGACGCCGAAGTAGGCGATGTGCGCGCGTTCTTCGGTACCCGGGCGCGTGCTCTCGGTCCGCCGCGCGCCTTCCCACCGTCATCCGCGCGCATTCCTTCCGTCACCGTCATCCCGCGCAGGCGGGGATCCAGAGCTCCCGCACTGGAACTGCCCGCGCACGGGCAGCCCGGACGCTCTCGATTCCGGTCTGCGGAGGAATGACAACACCTACCGGGCCAGCTCCTCCAGGATCGGGCAGTCCGGCCGGTCGTCGCCATGGCAGCAGTGGATCAGGTGCACCAGCGTGCCTTGCATCTCCTGCATCGCCGCGATCCGCTGCGCCAGTTCATCCGCATGCTTCTGGGCGACCTTGCGCACGTTGGCGCTGGCGCGCCTGCGGTTCTGCCAGAGACCGACCAGCTCGGCGATCTCCGCCATCGAGAAGCCGAGGTCGCGCCCCCGCTTGATGAAGCGCAGCGTGTGCACCTCGGCTTCGCTGTACTGCCGGTAGCCGCTGTCCGTGCGCGTGACGCGCGGCAACAGGCCCAGGCTCTCGTAGTGCCGGACCATCTTGGCGGAGACACCCGACAGGCGCGCCGCATCGCCGATGTTGACCGGCCAGGCCGCGCTGGTGGCAGGCAGCTGCTTCACGCGGTGACCTTGTAGCCTTCCTCTTCGATCGCGCGGGTGATGGCTGCCGCAGCGCCTTGCGACTGCACTTCGACCTTGCCGCTGGCGAGGTCGACCTTCACCTGGGCTAGCGGGTCGACCGACTTCACCGCCTGGGTGACGGCACCGACGCAGTGGCCGCAGCTCATGCCTTGTACCTGGAATGTCTGGTTCATGATCTGGATCTCCTGGGGATGATGGATGATGCCGACAGCTTCAACCTTGCCACCATGGTAAGGTCAAACCGGCGCGCGATGTCCCTGCCTGACATCCGGTTGATCCAGCGCAAGCCTTGACCTTGCCATCATGGCAAGGTGGACGATTGCCCCATGAACACGACCACCGCCCCTTCGCCGTCCACCCTCGACCCCGGGGTCGGCGGCATGACCTGCGCTTCCTGCGTGATGCGGGTGGAGCGCGCGCTCAGGAAGGTGCCCGGCGTGACGGACGCAACCGTCAACCTGGCGACCGAATCAGCCCGCGTGAGCTACACGCCGACCGATGAAGCGGAAGCGCAGATCCGCCGCGCCGTGCGCAACGCCGGCTACGAGCCGCGCGCGATGGAGGAGGCGGCCACCGAGGACCTGTCGCCGTGGACCGGCTTCGCGCCGGTCGGCGTCGGTCTGTTGCTCTCGCTGCCGCTGGTGTTGCCGATGGCCGCGGAGCTCGTCGGCAGCGACTGGATGTTGCCGGCCTGGCTGCAGTTCCTGCTGGCCACGCCGGTTCAATTCGTGCTCGGTGCTCGCTTCTACCGTGCCGGCTGGCATGCGCTGAAGGCGGGCACCGGCAACATGGACCTGCTGGTGGCGATAGGCACCAGCGCCGGCTGGGGCCTGTCGATGTGGCTGTGGCTGGCCGAAGGGCACCAGCATCTCTACTTCGAAGCCTCGGCGCTGGTGCTGACGCTGGTGCTGCTCGGCAAGTGGCTGGAGGCCCGTGCCAAGCGGCAGACGACGGCCGCCATCCGCGCCCTGCAGGCGCTGCGTCCCGAGACTGCGCACGTCGTGCTGCGCGACGGCGGCGAGGCCGACCTGCCGCTGGCGGAGGTGCTGGCGGGTGACCGGCTGGTGGTGCGGCCCGGCGAGCGCGTGCCCGCCGACGGCGTGCTGGAGCAGGGCGACACCCACGTCGACGAATCGATGTTGACCGGCGAGCCGCTGCCGGTGACCAAGACGACGGGCGCCCGCGTCACCGGCGGCAGCATCAACGGCGAGGGCCGCTTCGTGATGCGCGCCACCGCCGTCGGGCGCGAAAGCGTGCTGGCGCAGATCATTCGGCTGGTCGAGGACGCGCAGGCGGGCAAGGCGCCGATCCAGCGGATGGTGGACCAGGTCTCCGCGGTGTTCGTGCCGGTGGTGCTGGTGCTGGCGCTGCTGACGCTGGCGGGCTGGCTGCTGGCCGGCGCAGGCCTGGAGTCGGCGTTGATCCGCGCCGTCGCCGTGCTCGTGATCGCCTGTCCGTGTGCATTGGGCCTGGCGACGCCGGCGGCGATCATGGCCGGCACCGGGGTGGCCGCCGGGCAGGGCATCCTGATCAAGGATGCGCAGGCGCTGGAGCTGGCGCACAAGGTCGACACGGTGGCTTTCGACAAGACCGGTACCTTGACGGTGGGGCAACCGCGGCTGGTCGCCTTTATCGCCCCGGACGGCGTCGATGAGCGCGATGCACTGGCGATGGCCGCGGCGCTGCAAAGCGGCAGCGAGCATCCGCTGGCGCGCGCGGTGCTGGCGGCGGCAAAGGAGCGCGGCATCGCCGTTGCGCCGCCCGATGCCGTGCGCGCGGTGGCGGGTCGCGGCACCGAAGGCGAGGTGGGCGGTCGCAGCTTCCTCATCGGCAGCCTGCGCTGGCTGGAGGAGCTCGGTGTGGCCGTCGCTCCGGTGCAGGCCCAGGTGCAGCGGCTGCAGGGTGAGGGCGCGACCTTGTCGGCGCTGGTGGAGCGGGTCACCGGCGGGCTCGCCTTGCGCGCGCTGATGGGGTTCGCCGACGAGCCCAAGCCTGGTGCGGCGCAGGCACTCGCCAGCCTGCGGCAACGCGGTATCCGGCTGGTGATGATCTCGGGGGACAACCGCGCGGCGGCGCTGGCCATGGCGCACCGGCTGGGCCTGAAGCCGCAGGAGGTGCAGGCCGAAGTGCTGCCGGCCGAGAAGTCCGCCCGGGTCGCTGCCTTGCGCCAGGGCGGCCACGTGGTGGCGATGGTGGGCGACGGCGTCAACGATGCGCCCGCGCTGGCCGCGGCCGACGTCGGCATCGCGATGGGCACCGGCACCGATGTCGCGATGCACGCCGCGGGCATCACGCTGATGCGCGGCGATGTTGGCCTGGTTGCCGGGGCGCTCGACATCTCGCACCGGACGGTGGTGAAGATCCGCCAGAACCTGTTCTGGGCTTTCGCGTACAACGTCGCCGGGATTCCGCTGGCGGCACTCGGCTACCTGAGTCCGGTGGTGGCCGGGGCGGCGATGGCCTTGTCGAGCGTGAGCGTGTTGACGAATGCGTTGTTGTTGAAGCGGTGGAGTGGTGCGCGAGCAAGCTCGCATACCCTACGCAACCCGGCCCCGTAGGGTGTGCACGCCGTGCGTGCGCACCGCACCGCCGACCGGACGCGCGTCATGCGCACGCACCGCCGACCCGCACCTCGTAGGGTGTGCACGCTTTGCGTGCGCACCGTTCCTCAGAGCGCCGGATAGTCCGTGTACCCCTTCGCCCCACCGCCGTACAGCGTCGTCTTCTCCACCTGGTTCAAGGGCGCGCCCGAGCGCAGCCGCTCCACCAGGTCCGGGTTGGCGATGTACGGCCGGCCGAAGGCCACCAGGTCGGCGCCCTCGGCCAGGGCCTTCTCGGCCATGGCCTTGTCGTAGCCGTTGTTCACCATCCACGCGCCCTTGCCACCCGCGTCGCGCCAGGCCCGGCGCAGTGCGTCGTAGTCGAACGGCCGGCCGTCGACGTCGCGCGGCCCGCCGGTCGCGCCCTCGATCACGTGCACGTAGCCCAGGTTCATGGCCCCGAGCTGGCGCATCACGTAGTCGAACAGCTGCTGCGGGTCCTTGTCGCCGACGTCGTTGGCCGGCGTGACCGGCGACAGGCGCAGGCCGACGCGGGCGCCACCCAGCTCCTCCACCACTTCGCGCATCACCTCCAGCAGCAGGCGCGCGCGGTTCTTGATGGAGCCACCGTAGTCGTCGGTGCGTTGGTTGCTTTCGGTCTTGAGGAACTGGTCCAGCAGATAGCCATTGGCGCCGTGCACCTCCACGCCGTCGAAGCCGGCGCTGACCGCGTTGCGCGCCGCATGGCGGAAGTCGCGCACGATGCCGGGGAGCTCGCCGGCGTCCAGCGCGCGCGGCTCCGAGGTGGCGACGAACGATCCGACACCATCCTTGATCAGGTAGGTCTTGGTCCTGGCGGCGATGGCCGAAGGTGCGACCGGCTTCTGGCCGCCCGGCTGCAGGTCCACGTGCGAGACGCGACCGACGTGCCAAAGCTGGCAGAAGATGCGGCCGCCCTCGTCATGCACGGCTTGTGTGACGCGCTTCCAGCCATCGAGCTGCTCGGTGCCGTAGAGGCCGGGGACGTCGGCATAGCCCTGTCCCTGGTGCGTGATGGCGGTGGCTTCGGAGATCAGCAGGCCGGCGCTGGCGCGCTGGGCGTAGTACTGCGCCATCAGGGGGGTGGGGATGGCGTCGGGCGCGCGGTTGCGCGTGAGCGGCGCCATCACGATGCGGTTGGGCAGGCGCAGGGCGCCCAGGTCGTAGGGGTCGAAGAGGGAGGTCATGAAAGTGAGAGTGGGCAAAGGCTGCACGGATCCCGGCGCGGGGCCGGGATGGCATCACGCATGCCGGGACGGCGGGACTCAGAGCAGCTTTTCGTGCCTGAGGGCTTCCTGCACCGCGGGGCGGGCTTCGACGCGCGCGTTGTGCGCCATCAGGTTCGGATAGCCGGAGGTGTCGAGCGCCATCGCCTTGGCCCAGCGCGTGACCGTGTACAGGTACGCGTCGGGCACGGTGAAGTGGTCGCCCATGAGGTAGTCCTTGCCTTCCAGTTCCTTGTTGACGAAGGTGAAGCGGTTGGCCAGCTTCTCGCGGGCCATGGTCTTGGCTTCTTCCGGCATGGCCGTATTGAACAGCGGCCCGAAGTTCTTGTGCAGCTCGGTGCCTATGAATGTCAGCCACTCCTGCAGCCGGTAACGGGGCAGGGTGCCGTTGGCGGGCGCGAGGTTGCGCAGGGGCACCTGGTCGGCGATGTACTGCACGATGGCCGGGCCTTCGCGCAGCCGGGTGCCATCGTCGAGTTCCAGCATGGGCACATAGCCCAGGGGATTGATGGTGTAGTAATCGGTGCCGTCCTGGAGCTTGTGCGTCTTGGTGGGCGCCATGACCGGCTCGAAGGCGAGGCCGGCTTCCCGCAGCACGATGTGCGGTGACAGGGAGCAGGCGCCGGGGGAGTAATACAGCTTCATTCGTTTTTCCTTCGGGTTTTGGGCTGTGGAACGTGAACAAATCCACTCTAGCCAAACGGCGCCCGTCCTGCTTGACCGGGCGCGCATCCCCGCAATCGCGACAATGGCGCATGGCAAAGGTTTTGAAGTGGCTCCTGTTCGCCCTGGCAGCTTGCGCGCTGTTGCTGACTGCCGTGGCGATCGCGCTGCAGCAATGGCTGCGCACCGATGACTTCCGTGGCCGGGTGGAACGGGAGGCGAGTGCCGCCCTCGGCGTGCCGCTGAGGCTGGGCCGGCTGTCGGTCGATTTGTGGCCCCTGCCGGCCGTGGCGGCCGACGACGTCCAGCTGCTCACCCGGCCGATGCTGTCGGTCGGCCGCGTGGAAGCGCGGCCGGTCTGGGCGGCCTTGCTGCAACGCCGGCTCGAGATCTCGACGCTGGTCGTCCGCAAGGCGGTGCTGCCGCAGGCCGGCATCGCCGCGCTGGGCACGGCCATGCAGAAGAAGGACGGCAAGGCCGGCAAGCCGGCGCCGCCGCCCGCCCCCGGCGGTGCCCCGTCGATGGTGCTGCCGCGCCGCGCCGTGCTGGACGAGATCACCTGGATCGACGAGAAGGGCCAGCGCCTGACCACCCACGCCGAGATGGACCTCGGTGACGACGGACTGCTGGACAAGGCCTCGTTCAAGATCACGCAAGGCCGCTTCGCCGGCGCGCACGGCAGCATCCGCCGCGACGGCCTGCAATGGCCGCTGCGCCTGGACATCGGCGGCGGCCATGTCGCCGGCAAGTTGCAGCTGCAGCCGGGCAAGGCTGGCACGCAGGTGCTGCAGGGGAGCCTGAGCACCGAAGGCGTCGAGGTGTCCGCGTTGACCGCGCCTGCCAAGCCGCTCACCGGCAAGCTGAACGCGCAGACCAGCTTGCGCGCCGAGTACCGGGACATCGCGCAGCTCGGCGAGGTGCTGACCACGCAAACCCGATTCACCGTGCGCGACGCGATGGTGATGGGCATCGACCTGCAGAAGGCGGTGCAGACGGTGGGCATGAGCCGCGGCGGCAGCACGCGCCTGGACACGCTGGCGGGGCAGGTCAACACGCAAGGCAAGGCGGTGCAGCTGACGAACCTGGTGGCGACCTCCGGTGCGCTGGCAGCCAACGGGAATGTCTCGATCTCTCCGAACAAGGCCTTGAGCGGACGCGTGCACGTCGACATCGCGCGCGGCGCGCTGGGCGTGCCGCTGGCGGTGGGTGGGACGCTGGACGAGCCGAGCGTGACGCTGACGCGCGGCGCGATGGTCGGGGCGGCGGTGGGCACACTGCTGGCTCCGGGCGTCGGGACCGGCGCCGGTGCCGCGACCGGCGACCTGCTGGGGCAGAAGCTGCGTGGGCTGTTCAGCCGCTGAGCGCGCTCGCTTCGGTGCGGGGAGCGTCCTACAGCCGGAGGCGGGAGCAGACTATCCGCGCTGCTCAGGTGCTTTCGTAGCATGCGGGCAGCCAAGCATGGAGCACCGTCCGTATGCATCTGTCCACGGTCGAAACGGTCCTCGAGTACCAGGTCGACTCACCCACCCACTTCTGCTTCAACCTGGAAGCAGCACACTGGCCCACGCAGAAGATCCTGAGCGAGCGGCTCACGATTTCCTCCGGTGTCGCGCCGCACAGCGCCATCGATGCGCGCAGCGGCAACCGTTTCATCCGCTTCGATGCGCAGCCGGGCCCCCTGAGGGTGAGCTACAAGGCCGAAGTGGAGGTGCACACGCCGGCACCGGACACGGCCCTGCGCGAGACGCCAGTGGGCGAGGTGCCCGACGACATCTTTCCTTACCTGCTGGCCACGCGCTATTGCGAGTCCGACGTGTTGTGCGGCGAAGTGGTGCGCATGTTCGGTGAGCTGCCACCGGGCTACGGCCGGGTGCGCGCGATCGAGGAGTGGATCCGCTGCAACATCACTTACCAGCCAGGCAGCACCCATTCCACCACCACCGCGCAGGAGGTGTTCGAGCAGAGGGCCGGCGTGTGCCGTGACTTCGCGCACCTGGGCATCACTTTCTGCCGGGCGTTGAACATCCCGGCGCGCATCGTGGTCGGCTACGTCTGGTTCGACGAGCCGCCGCAGGACTTCCATGCCGTCTTCGAAGCGTGGCTGGACGGCCGCTGGGTGCTGTTCGACCCCACTGGCATGGCGCCGGTGGACCGGCTGGTGCGCATCGGCACGGGACGCGATGCGAAGGACGTGGCGTTCGCGACCATGTTCGGCAACTTGCGCATGACGCGCAAGGAAGTGACGGTGCTGGAACACGATCCGCGGCCGGGGAATGCGGTCGCGCCGACGCCAGCGCCGGCATTGGCGCGGACCTCCGGGGCGGTGGCGGCGTAGGGGATGGTGCGCGAGCGGAGCTCGCACACCCTACGTGGCGTGTGCAAGCTTCGCTTGCGCACCGTTCCGCACACCTCAGCTCTTGTAAGAAGCGTCCGTGCGATCCAGCCGCCGCAGCAGTGCCGGCCAGGCGATGTTCGCGCCCTGGCCCGCCGTCACCGTCTTCATCACCTGCGCCATGCCTTCCATGATCCGGGGGTCGACGTAGGTCAGCTCGCCGCCGCCGGCCTGCGCATCGATCTGGATGCGGCAGGTGTTCTCGAAGGTGTACATCGAGAGGAAGGCGTCGGGGATGGTGCGGCCTATGGTGAGCAGCCCGTGGTTGCGCAGCATCAGGAAGTTCTTGCTGCCCACGCTGGCCTGCAGCCGCGGCTTTTCCTCGTCGCGCAGGGCCACGCCTTCGTACCCGTGGTACGCCAGCGAGGCCAGCACGAAGGTGCTTTGCTGGCTGATCGGCAGCACGCCGGCCTTCTGCGCGCTCACCGCCACACCCGCCCGGGTATGCGTGTGCAGCACGCAGCCGGCGTCCTCGCGCGCCTGGTGGATGCAGCTGTGGATGGTGAAGCCCGCCGGGTTCACGGGGAAGGGCGAGGCGATGACTTTCTGGCAATCCTGGTCGACCTTCACCAGCGAGGACGCCGTGATCTCGTCGAACATCAGCCCATAGGGATTGATCAGGAAGTGATGCTCCGGCCCGGGGATGCGCGCGCTGACGTGCGTGAACACCAGGTCGCTCCAGCCGTACAGGGCGACCAGCCGGTAGCAGGCCGCGAGGTCCACCCGCAGCTGCCATTCCTCGGCGCTCACCACTTCACGCAGGGAGGCGATGTTCATTGCGCTTGCTCCTTCTTCAGGTAGATCGAGTGGCGCGGCTGCGCCATCACCCGCCGCAGCATCGGCATGAACTCCTCGATCGGCAAGGTCTCGGCCCGCGGATCGAAGGCCGGGTTGTCATACTCGGCGCAGAACTCCTCGGTGCGCGCGTAGTGCGGGTGCTCCTTGAACTGGTCGCGCATGTGGCGGTCGAGCCCGAGGTGGTGGAAGAAGTAGTGGCCCTGGAAGACGCCGTGGTTCTGCACCATCCAGAGATTGGCCTCGCCCACGAACGGCTTGAGGATCGCCGCGGCGATGTCCGGATGGTTGAAGGCGCCCAGCGTATCGCCGATGTCGTGCAGCAGCGCGCACACTACGTATTCCTCGTCACGCCCGCCACGCAGGGCGCGCGTGGCGGTCTGCAGCGAGTGGGTGTAGCGGTCGACCGGGAAGCCGCCGTAATCGCCCTGCAGGATCTGCAGGTGCTTCACCACCCGATCGGGCAGGGCCTGGGCGAAGGGCATGAACTCGCCGGCGATGACTTGCCAGTCGGCGGCGGTGCTGTCCTGCATGCGGACGAATCGGGCACGGGCATTCACTTTGAAATATCTCCTGGGGCACGGCCATTCTTCGCCGGGGCTTGACGCCTCACTGTCAAGATTTGGACAATGTGGGGAACACCCTCTGTCTCTCTGTGCCACCCACCACCGCCCCCGAGATGCTGCTGCACATGAACCGCAACCCGTGGTTCGCGGCGCTGCCCGTGGCCGACCGCCGATCGGTGCTGGCCGCCTGCGACCGCGTGCGGCTCGCACCGGGCGAGATGCTGTTTCGGCAAGGCGACGAGGTGTTGCCCGGCGCCGGTGCCTTCTACGCGGTGGTCAGCGGCGGCATCAAGGCGTCGAGCCTGCGCGAAGACGGCAAGGAGGCCATCCTCCTCGTGCTGGAGGCGGGAAACTGGTTCGGCGAGATCTCGCTGATCGACCAGCAGCCGCGCACGCACGATGCCACCGCCATGGGCGAAGCCGAGGTGCTGTCGCTGCCGCGTGCAGCCTTCGACCGGATGATGGGACGACCGGCCTTCGCACTGGCGGTCTGCCGCATGCTGGCGGCGCGGGTGCGTTCGCTGTACGGGATGGTCGAGGACGCGACGCTGCGTTCCACCCGGGCGCGCGTGGCCAGGCGCCTGTTGCTGCTGGCGCGCGGCGACGCGACGCAGGACGATCCGCGCCCGGTGGTGCCGGTGTCGCAGGAAGCGCTGGCGATGATGCTGGGTGTGTCGCGCCAGACCTTGAGCAAGGAGCTGCAGGGGCTGGCGCAGGCGGGGGCGGTCAGCCTCGGCTATGGACAGATCGAGATTTCCTCGGCGGCTCTGTTGAAGGAGTTCGGCGCCGACCACCAGGGCCTCCTGCCCAGGAAAGCAAACCGCTAGGGCGAGGTGGCTTGTTCCAGCGCGGCCAGCCAGCGGATGGCATGCGCCTGCGACGGCCCGCACATTTCGCTGGACGGCTGCAGTCCGCCGCAGACCGCCGGCCTGAGGGGGCTGGCAAACAGCAGGCAGCGGTTCTGCGCATCCAGCTGGACGCAGCGGACTCCCGCCGGCTTGCCGCCTTCCATCCCGGGGATCGGGCTGGTGATGGATGGCGCGACGCAGCAGGCGCCGCACTCAGGACGGCACTGCATACCCGTCTTGCCCAGCTGGCGCCGGTGTTTCCTGTGAGAAGCACTCAGCCACGATGGCTTCAATCTGGTCGATCTGTGCGGGCTTGAGCAGCAGGAGTTCGGTAGCGTTTCTTCGGCGCTGCGGCATTCGGCAGTTGTTTTGTCGGATCCATTGGATCAGCAAGTTGATGGTGCGGTTCGGGAGGTCGAACTGGCGGTCGATTCGGTCATATGCCTCGTCGTACGCGTGGACGAAGATCGTCTCATCCACCAGCGACTGTTCCAAGGCCAGGTGAGCGCAATTTGTCACGAACTCTGCGGCTCGGTTGCCCGCCCAGTGGGCGTAGATGACGGGAGAAGAGCGAAAGGTAAGGATGAAGTCGTTGTCGGCCACGTAGGTCACGTCCCAGAGCTGCCGGGCAGGTTTGCTGAACGCCTCTAACGCTGCCAGGTAGTCGCCTTCGTTTTTCTTCATGGCGATGGACAGCGGCAGGATCGCCGGGTTCCCGTTGATCGTGGGAAGTGCCTCATTGAAGTTGAGGTTGTGATGAGCCAGCAGACGGGATAGTCGGCCGTTGCCATCCATGAACGGATGGATGAACACGAATCCAAAGCTGACGAGCGCCGCCCTGACCAGCGGGGGGACATCTCCTTCGCGCGAGTTCGCCATGCGCATGAGCCCGTCCATGAGAGAACGCATTGCGTCCGGCGGCGGAGGGACGTACCGGACCGCCAACGCGCCATGGCCGCCGCGCTGCAGCCAGTTTTGGGTGTCCCTGAAGGACCGTTCAAGCTTGAGATCGTTCGTGATGACGACGTTCTGCAGGCCGACGAGGTATTCCTCAGTCAACGGCGCGCGGTCTCGAAGATGCTCCATGGCGCCCAGAAAGGCGCGCTCCTTGTCAGGAGAGGGCGCCTCGTTCTCGATAGCGTACGAGTCTCGCGTCTCGCTCAAGTATGCCCAGTTCATCACCCTGTCGAGGATCTCGGCGTTTTCCGGGTTCGTCGACCACGCGCGCAGCCTCTCCAGAATGGCTTGGCCGCGCTGCTCCAGCGCGGGGTCCTTCTTCACGATGGGGCAGAACTCATAGGGACCAATGCCGTTGAAGTTCACGCGGTACTTCTGGCTCCGTTCCCACAGAGCGCCGGTGTAGTACTCCTGGCGATCGAACATGTCAACGTAGTTGCCACCAGTGCTGTCCCAAGGGAGCTCCAGCTCGCGGCCATTGGCCTTTTCCCAGATGAACGCGGCCTTGCGCAAATAGACGCCCTGCCTTTGGGCCGTTAGCGCGCCCAGCAGAGTCTCTTCCGAAACCAGTTTCAGCGCCTCGTGAAGGATCGCCAGCTGCGTCGTTTCATGCTTCAGTGCGAAAAGAATGTGGTCTAGAACAGAGCCGCCGTCCGGAGGTGCTACGTGCCGCGGAATCGCAAGGAGGTCAGGCATCTCCTCCACGCGAGTCACAGGCCTGATCTGGGCCGGCTTGATGGTTGGCGGCATCCTGAGTTGGATGCGCGACAGCAAGAACTCATAACCGATCATGTCCGCCCTTTTTTTCGCATGCCGTTCGCGATTTTTCCATAAACCTCGGGTGGCAACCAAGTTTTTGCATACGTGGCCTGGGGCTCTGCATACGCACGGGCCCGATCGGCAGGATTTCTATACGGACCTCATTTTTTTGTTAAAAGCGCGGAAACTGCCGATTTTTTCCATACAAGGCTACGGTGGACGCTAGGCGCGCACCCGCCCACCACGTCCACGGCCGGCGGCAGCCGGCAAAGACGAGGGCTGCCATGGGCACATAGCAACAAACCCTGCAGCCTTGCTGCCCCCCCCGTAAAATCATACCTTCCTAGA
>JAQGMY010000416.1 GCA_028292105.1 Ramlibacter sp. | reverse complement strand
TGGTGGTCTGGCCGATGATCGAACTGGAGGCCGACGACGCGCTGGCCTCCGCTGCGCACCTGGCGCAACAGGATGCGAGGGTCGAGAAGGTGCTGATCTGGACGCCGGACAAGGACCTGGCGCAATGTGTTCGCGGCGACCGCGTGCTGCAGGTCGATCGCAAGGCCGGGAAGATCCGCGATGCCACGGACGTGCGCGAGAAGTTCGGCGTCAACCCCGAGTTGATCCCGGACTACCTGGCACTTGTGGGCGATGCCGCCGACGGTTTTCCGGGCATCAAGGGCATAGGCGCGGTTGGCGCGGCACGGCTGCTGAACCAGTTCGGACCGATCGAGTCCTTCCCCGCCAATGTCATGGGCGCCCAACTCGAAGCGGCCAGGTTGTTCAAGCGGCTGGCGACGCTGGACACCAGCGCGCAGCTGTTCGCCGATGTCGACCAACTGCGCTGGCGCGGACCGACGGACGCGTTCGCTGCATGGACCGAACGTGCCGGCCAGCCGAAGTTGCTGCAGCGTTGCCTGGCTGCCCAAGCGAAGCTGCAGGACGCGAGGTAGCTGCTTCATGCAACTGCAGTACCTCGACTTCGACTTCAGCGACGAGGAGTCGGGTCGCGGCAGTTTCGATGCCATGGCCTGCGTGCTCGCCGAACGCCTGCCGCCTTTGCTGGCGGAGATCGCCGCCGTGCTCGCCTGGGCGCAGGCTGCCTTCGGGCCGGCCGGGGCGCTGCAGGACGAAGGCGAGTGGGACTACGAACTGCAGGCCGTGGCCGAGCCGGGGCGGCCGCTGGCGATCGCCTGGGACAGGCGCAAGGGCGGGATCGCCCTCGCTGCGGGTGGCGCCGGATCACGCACCACCTTGACCCTGACCGTCAGCGGATCGCCTGCCTTCTGCGAGGCGCTGCGCGAGGCTTTCGAGCTCGCGGATTGATCCGCCTCAGCTTTCCGAGCAGGTGAAGCTGGCGGCGTCCTCGATGCTGCCGCTGCCCTTGTATTTGGCGAACTTCGGATAGGCGCAGAGCGGCCGCGTGCGATTCGGGAAGCTGGCGTTGTTGGGCAGCGCCGCCGCGGCGATGCTGTCCGGCGCCTGGCCCTTCTCGACCCAGTCCACCATCGACTGCAGCGCATCGAAGCTGTCGGTGGCCGGTCCGCCGCTGCAATGGTTCATGCCCGGCACGAAGAAGGCGCGCGCGAAGGACTGCGCCGCCGCGATGCCGCCGTTGGCCGCCGCCAGCCGCTCGTAGTAGTCCTGCGTGTCGAAGGCGGAGAAGATCGGGTCGGCCAGGCCGTGGACGAACATCAGCTTGCCGCCGCGCGCCTTGTACGCCGCCAGCGCGACGTCGCGGTAGGTGTCGTAGACGGCGCTGAACGCTTCCATGCGCGCTGGGTCGGTGTCGAAGTTGAACTTGAGCGGGTCGAAGCTCGGGTCCGGCGGCGTGAAGAACTCGTGCTTCAAGGCATCCGTCATCAGCAGCGAATAGTTCGAGTTCGGTGTCGCGGTCGTGGAGGTGCCCAGCGTCCAGGCGCGCCAGCCGCCCGCGGCGATGCCGGGGTCGGCCGGCTGTCGCGCGTAGAGGGCCTTGCCGGCGGAGTTGCTCGGGCCGGCGTAGAAGTCCTTGAGCGCGCTGACCTGCGGCGCGCTCAGGCAACTCGCCGTCTTCGCGCCGCTGCACTGCAGGACCGCCGGGTCGTAGGTGCAGCTCTTGAACTTGTTGACCATGCCGTCGGCCGCGCCGTCGGCAGCATCGCAGCTGGCGTTCACGCTGGTGGCGACCAGGGTCAGGTCGGCATTGCTGAAGGCTTGCGACAGGACCGGATTGCCGTTGCCGTCCTTGGGCGCGATCGCGCTGAACTTCATGTTGGTCCACATCGCGGCGACCGTCGCGCCGCTGGACACGCGCATCGCCGGCGCCATCGCGACCACGCCGTCGAAATAGTCCGGGAAGCGCTGCGTGAACATCATCCCCTGGCGCCCGCCGCCCGAGCAGCCGTGGAAGTAGGACTTGTCCGGGCCGGTGCCGTAGCGGGTGCCGATGATCGTCCTGGCCGCCACCGCGGTCTTGTCGTGGGCGTTGTACGCGTGGTCGACCCGGGCCTGCGGATCGAAGCCGAAGGCGGCGGCGAGCGCGCCCTGGTGGCCGGCGTCGGCCGACACCACGGCGAAGCCGCGCAGCAGCGGCGAGGTCGCACCCGGCGTCAGCGAGGCCGAGGTGTCGCGCAGGGAGCCGTCGTTGCCGCCGCCGCCGACGTACAGGAAGCGCCCGTTCCAGTGGTCCGGCAAGGCCAGTTCGAAACCGATCGCATAGGGCTTGCCGTCCGCGCCGGTGCGCGGGTTCATCGCGCCGGTCAACACGCAGTGGCCGCCGAGGAAGTCGCCGCTGGTGGCGGTGCCCGGATGCCTGGTACCCGCTGCGATGTATTTCGCCGCGAGCGTCGTCGCCGGCAGGGGCGGATTGGCCGCCAGCTGCGAGCAGCGTGCCGAAGCTTCGACGCTGCCGAGGTTGCGCAGGTCGGTGCCGTCGCCACCGCCGCCGCAGCCGGCGAGCAATGCCGTCCCCATCGCCAGCAGCGCGGGCAGTTTCACCTTGGAAGAGGTCATGGTGTCGTCTCCTTTCGTACTAAGATGGGCGCGGATGCCCCAGGACGGCCAGCGTAGGCCGCCATGGCGGCCAGCCTGTCATCCCTGAGGAGGACAGGGCACAGGAGACACAGGCGATGAGGCAATGGCAGGCGCTCACCGGCCCGGGCGCAGGCTCGGGGGAGGCGATCGGCGGGATGATCCAGTCCCTGGGACAAGCAGGCTTCCAGGCCGCCGTGCTCGATGCGATGCAGCCGCTGGTGCCCGCTGCTTCCTGGTCTGTGTACCGCACCGGCCTTCACTGCCGTCCCACGCTGTTCCTGTCCGCCAGCCGGGGTATCCCGGACCGCACCCGCGACTGCTGGTGGGCGTATCTCTCCGGTCCCTACCTGCGCGACAGCAGCTTCGGCGTCGAGGCCGAAGCGCCCAGTCCCGTGCGCCTGTGCCACATCCAGGCGCAGGAGATCGTCGGCGAGCACCGCGCCCGGGTCTACGAGGCGCACGGCATGGCCGAAAGGGTGTCGGTGGTGGCGCAGGAGGACCAGGCCGTCTTCGCTGTGAACTTCTACCGCCACGAGCACCAGCCCGCTTTCAGCGATCCGCAGATCGCCGCCTTCGAGGCGATGGCGCTGCCCTTGCTGGAACTGGCGCGCAAGCACATCGCCCTGACGGCTTGCGGGCCGCGATCTTCACTGGTGCTGGAGGAGGGCTCGCGCATCGCCGCGACCATGCCGGCCGGCCAGATGCGCGAGCGCCTGCTGGAGCTGAGCGGGGACCTGACCGCACGGGAGCTCGATGTGTGCGTGCGGCTGCTGCAAGGGCTGACGCAGGATGGCGTTGCCGCCGACCTCGGCCTCAGCCTGGCTACGGTGAAGACCTACCGCAACCGCGCCTTCGCGCGGCTGGGCATCCATTTCCGCAACGAGTTGTTCGCGCGGGTGCTGCGGCTCAGTCCGCCTTGAAGCCGCCGCGCGTTCAGGCGAGCGCGTAGAAGGACATCACCACCTGCTCGGGATGGCGCTGCCCGCTGCCGGCGAACAGCCGGTCGTTGATCCAGCCCAGGGTGGGCGAGGCCGTCTCGAAAGTGGGCAGGCAGCGGAAATACACCTGTGCGGGATCGACCGGTTCGCCACGCAGCAGCTTGGCCGTCACCGCCGCGGGCGCGGAACGCACGGCCCGGTTGTGCACGTAGACCAGGTCGCCGGCGTCGGTTTCCATCACGTAGTGCGCCTGCAGTTCGGCGTGGGTGTCGCCCACCACCAGCTGGTAGTCGGCGCCGCCGGGCAGCACGCGCGCCGTCCAGCCGTGGCCGCGTGCCTGGCCGCCGATGATGGGGATCATGCGCCGGCGGCCGCGGCGGGTGGTGCCGACTTCGATCGGCGTTCCCACCTGCACCGCAAGGTCGGCGAAGTGATCGAGTTGCAGGGCGAGGGGGGACGAAGGGACAGCCGCTTCCATGCCGCAAGCCTAGCGCCGCAGCCGCTGCCTGTTGTCATCCCAGAGGAGGACAGTGGCGGTACGACCGGCATGCTGTCCGCACCGGGCGGCGGCAGAATCGGCGCATGCCGCTGCTGCCTACCCTCACCGCGCCCACCATCCTGTCCGAAGAAATCATCTACGACTCGCCCTGGCTGCGCGTGCGCCGGGTCGACACGCAGTTTGCTTCCGGCCTGGTGCGGCCCTTCAGCCTGAAGGAAGAACCGGACGTCGCGGTCTGCCTGCCGGTGACGCCGGACGGGCGCTTCGTGCTGGTGGAGGAGTACCGCCACGGACCGCGGCGGGCGCTGTTCGAACTGCCGGCGGGCGTGGTCGACCCGGGCGAGGATCCGCTCGCGGCGGCAGCGCGCGAAGCCCTGGAGGAGACCGGCTACCAGGGCGCCATCCGCCACCTGGGCTCGACCTGGATCTCCGCCTATTCGGGCGCGCGCAAGCACATCTTCCTGATGGAGGACGCGCAGCGCGTGGGCGAGCCGCAACCGGAGCCGCACGAGCTGATGCGCGTGGTGGTCGCGACGCGGGAAGAATTCGAGGAAGTGGTGCGCAGCGGGGAGCTGTCGGACCTGGATGCGGCGCTGCTTTGCCTGCGCCGGCTGCAAGATGGTGCCCAGGAGAGGACTCGAACCTCCACGGAGTTACCCGCTAGTACCTGAAACTAGTGCGTCTACCAATTCCGCCACCTGGGCATCTCAGGAGCGCGGATTGTACGGTGCCGGGCGCAGCCATCCTGTCTTGCTGCTGTCGGACCGCCGCCTGGGCGGGCGCGGGACCTCAGCGCGACGACCGCAGCGGATTGAACCCGGTCACCAGCGCACACGCGACCAGCACCAGCGCGATGCCTGGCAGCATGCCGGGCGTGAACTGCTCGCCCAGGAACAGCGCGCCCCAGGAGACGCCGAACATCGGGATCAGGAAGGCGGAGGAGGTGGCCGCGCTGGCCGGGATCTCGCGCATCAGCCGCATGCTGATCCAGTACATGAAGCCGGAAGTCACCGTGCCCAGCACCGTCAGCGCCAGCAAGGCGTCGGGTCGCCACTGGACGGAGGGCGCGGCCGCTGCGGCGGGCAGCAACAGGATCAGCGCGCCGGCGACGTGCACCGCGGCGGAGGCCGGCAAGGGCTGGTGCGCCATGGTGGCGCGTTTCATGAGGATCGCGCCGAAACCGTAGCACGCGGACGCGGCTATGCAGGCCATCACGCCGAGCAGGATCGGCCAGTCGGGCCGCACCGGCCCCAGGCGCACCAGCAGGGCGACGCCGGCCAGGCCGACCGCGCAGCCGGCGAGCTTTGGCCCCGTCAGGCGCTCCTCGCGGAAGACAGCGCCGGCCAGCACGCCGAACAAGGGGGTGGTCGCATTCAGGACAGCGGAATAGCCGGCGGGGATCACCAGCCCCGCCCAGTTGAAGAACACGAAGGGGGCCACCACGGTGAGCAGGCTCAGCACCGCCATCGCACGCCAGGCGCCGCGCGCCGGCCAGGCCTGCCGGGTGACGCGCATCAGGACGGCGAGCACCACGGCGGCCATCGCGCAGCGCAGGCACGCCATGGGCAGCGGGCCGAAGGCCGGCGCGGCGATTCGGATCAGGGGAAAGGAGCCGCCCCAGATGGCGGACAGGAGGACGAGCTGGACAAAGTGGCGGGCCTGCATTTGCGTGCCGATTGTCGCGCCGCGCGCGGCGCGGCATTCGGGCGGCGGAGTTCGGCGCGCGCGCACTCGCGCAACCGGCCCGCTTTGCGGGCTGCCGCAGGCCGGTGGTGAGCCGCGCGAACCGCGACCCAGGTTCCGCGGGTGCGCTCAGTACAGGACCCGGCAGCGGATCGTGCCGGGGATGTTGCACAGCTCCTCCAGTGCCAGCTGGCGGGCCGTCGTGTCGACGTCGATCACCACGTAGCCGACTTCCTCGTACGTGCGCAGGTACTGGGCGGCGACATTGACACCGGCGGCCGAGAAGCGCTCGTTCACGCGGGCCATCATGCCGGGGACGTTGCGGTGGATGTGCAGCAGCCGGCTGCGGCCGGTGTGCTCCGGCAGCGAGACCTCGGGGAAGTTCACCGCCGACATCGTCGATCCGTTGTCCGAGTAGCGCACCAGCTTGGCCGCCACTTCCCGGCCGATGTTCTCCTGGGCCTCCGCCGTCGACCCGCCGATGTGCGGCGTCAGCAGGACGTTGTCGAGCCCGACCAGGGGCGACTCGAACCGCGCATCGTTCCCCTGCGGCTCCGCGGGAAAGACATCGATCGCGGCGCCGGCGACGTGGCCGCGGCGCAGCGCATCGGTCAGGGCGTCGATGTCCACCACCGTGCCGCGCGAAGCATTGATCAGGTGGCTGCCTGGCTTCATCTTCGCCAGTGCAGCGGCGTCCATCATGTTGCGGGTCTCGTCGGTCTCGGGGACGTGCAGCGTCACCACGTCGGCCGCCTGCAGCACGGCGGCGGCCGAAGCGAGCTGCCTCGCGTTGCCCAGGGGCAGCTTGGTTTCGATGTCGGCGAAGACGACGTGCATGCCCAGGTGTTCCGCGAGCACGCCGATCTGCGTGCCGATGTGGCCGTAGCCGATGATGCCCAGCGTCTTGCCGCGCACCTCATGCGAGCCGGCGGCGCTCTTCACCCAGCCGTTGCGGTGCAGCACCGCATTCTTCTGCGGGATGCCGCGCATCAGCATCACGATTTCCGCCAGCACCAGCTCGGCGACGCTGCGCGTGTTGGAAAACGGCGCGTTGAACACCGGGATGCCGCGGCGCATGGCGGCGGCCAGGTCGATCTGGTTGGTGCCGATGCAGAAGGCGCCGATGGCCGCAAGCCGCTTGGCCTGCGACAGCACTTCCTCGGTCAGCTGGGTGCGGGAGCGGATGCCGACGAAGTGGGCGTCGGCGATCAGCGCGACCAGTTCCTGGCCGGCGAGGGCTTTGGCGACCGTCGTCACCTGGGTGTAGCCCTGGGACCGCAGCAGATCCACGGCCGAGGGGTGGATCCCCTCCAGCAGCACGAAGCGGATCTTCTCCTTGGCCAGCGAAATCTCCGGGCTCTCGGGGACTTGCATCGCCGGGGTCAACTCGCGTCCTCCATCCGCACTTCGTCTTCCTTGCGATGCACGGCCAGTTCGCCCTCGCTGCGGGCCAGCCGGCGCTCGCGCACGAAGCGCTCCAGCGTCGTCTCGTTCGGCGGCATGAAGGAGGGCCGGTGGTGGATGTCGGAATCGCCAGGGCTGGCGGCCGCCGCCCCGGCACGCAAGGCGACACGTTCGAGCGGACGGCCCGCCACCTCGGCCAGGTGCTGCGCCAGTTCGAGCGAGGTGCAGCGCTCGCGCGGCACGAAGTTGATGCCGCCTTCGACGCCGTCCAGCAGCAGGTCGAGCACGCCGTCGAGCAAATCAGGGCCGTAGACCGCATGCCACGGCGCGTGGCCTTCGAGCTCGATGGCTTCACCGCAGTCCAGCCGGTCCAGCCAGCGCGCGGGCGCCGAGCCGGCATCCCACGGCACGAAAACCGGTCCGGTGCGCGCCACCAGCACGCCACGCAAGGACAGCGCCTCGGCGGCCAGGCCGGGCCCGAAGGCTGACGTGAACACGGCACACGGCACGCCCTGCCGGGCGCAGGTCGCGGCCACCGAGCTGCGGGCGCCATGGGCATCGGGTTCACGGCGGCGCGGACCGGCCAGCCCTTCGCGGTCCCGGGTGTCCAGCACTGCCCAGGGCTGCAGCGTCTGCAGGCACTCCTGCAGGTCGCCTTCCTGGCGGATGTAGTGCAGGCCGCGCGTCTCGCAGGCACGCCAGGCCAGGTGCGTCAGGGGCCCGTCGTCGCCTACGATCAGCAGGGGCTGCGGCCCGTCCACGATGCGGTCGGCGGGATCCATTCCGTAGCGCTTCTTGCTGGGGCCGGTGCGGGCCCGGCGCCACCAGCCTTCGGTCGCCAGCGGCGCTGCATGCACCGGCTGGCCTTGGCCGAGCCGCTGCAGGACGCGTGCCATGAGCGTCGGCCGCACGTCGCCGCCGCGCACGTCGAACACGCCGGGTTCGTAGTGGCCGCTGAAGCGCGTCACCATGCGGTTCCAGTCGAACGACCCGAGCAGCGCCCACGCCGTGACAGCCCGCAGGTCCATGCCGCTGCTGCGCAGTTCCTGGGCGGCCTGCCAGACTTCCACGAACCAGCGCACCTGCTCGTCACGCGTGGCGCCGTTGTGGCATTCCGTGACCGCGATCGGGATGCCGTAGCGCTGCCAGGCCTGGCGCAGCAGCGTGGGCAAGCCCAGCGGCGGCTCGGCCATGTGGCGCACGGCGTCGATGTCGACGTAGGGGATACCCGCACAGTGGCCGATCTCCTTGTCGGCCAGCGACCGGTGGGGATAGAGCTCCACCCGGTGGTCCAGCAAACGCTCGCTGGACAGGTAATGGTTGATGCCCAGGATGTCGGGCGGGCAGGGGTCGTCGGCGATGGTGCGCAACCGGTCACCGAGGCCGAAGGCCTCCAGGCGATCCCACAGGGCATGGCCCGGAACCACCTTGCCGCACAGCAGGTCCCAGCCCATCCAGCGGCGCTCGTTCTGGAAGTCGGCCTCGCGCTGCAGCGGTGCAGTCGCGTGGCAGTAGCCCAGGTCGTCGGTCTGGATCAGCCGCGCATGCGGGTTCACCTGCCGGATCGCACGCATTGAAAGGCGGGTCGCGTCGACTTCGTTGAGCAGCGCGATCCAGAACAGGCGTTCATCGGTCGTGTGTGGATACCAGTAGCCGTACAGCGCGCTGAACCGCGCCGTGGTGAGGACTTCGTTGACCGGCGTCCAGTCGCGGATCCAGGGATACCGCCGGGCCACCCTGCCGGCGTGTGTCGCCAGGCCGGTGGCGAAGCTTCCTTCCAGCAGGTTCGTGTGCCGCGGACCGCTGCCGTGGTGACACAGCGTGACGATGGGGTTGATGCCGAGCCGCCGCAGCTCCGCCATCCTCTCGTCGGTCCAGCTGAAGTCGCACTCCGACGGGTCGCCCGGCGACATCCTCTCCCACAACGCCGGATAGCGAAGCGATCGCATGCCGAGGCCGGCGAACAGTTCCAGGTCTGACAGGCGCTTCTCATGGCCGCTGCAGATCGTCTGGTCGTACCAGGTGTCGCGCACCCGGTTGACAGTGCATTCATAGCCGCCCCAGAGTTCCAGTGCAGCGGAGGCGGTGTCGTGATGTTGTTGCATCAGACCCATGTTCGCGGTGCGCCTGTCCTCGCCGTGTAGGACGCCACTGTCGGGGGCGGGAGCGGGATTCGCATGGCGACCGGGGTGGAGTCGCGGCCGCAGAGTCTGCGTCATCCGACAGCGGTGCGCGTTTGGCGCAGGCGAGTGTCGGGTGCTCTCCGACATGGCTGTTTCAGCCCAGGCCAGACACTGGCGAGGTGAAAAACGATCAATTGAGACCCGGCGATGAAGTGCGCACCGTGGGTTCGGACCGGCCCATGGTGGTGCGGAGCGTGGAAGACGGATTCGTGCACTGCTGCTGGTTCGACGGCAGGCACTACCGCGAAGCCACGCTGATGCGCGACGCCGTGCGGCCCTCGTCCGGCACCCGTGACGACCGGCTCTACCAGGTCTAGCCAGGAGCGTTCCATGAGCATGAACTCGGCGCCTGCGCTGCACTCCTTCTCCAGCCTCAATGCCGCCAACGCGGCCGTCGATGCGCTCGTCGCCGCCGGACTGCCTCGGGCTGCGATGCAGGTGACCGTGCTGCAGGACGAGGCCGGGCCAGTGCAGGGGAATTTCCTCATCGGCAATGGGCAGACCACCCATGGGCGGCCGCCGGACGCGAACCGCACCGGCCTCGAAGCCCCGTACGACGAGAACTTCCGCCAGCCGGCCTATCGCGGCGGCTTCCTGCTCGCCCTCGAAGGCCTGGACGAAGCGCAACGGCTGCGGGCGCAGGCAACCCTGGCGCGCTTCGACGCGGTCGCGGTGGAGGACGTCGCCGCCGCAGCCCGGCCCGGCCGGGGCTAGCGCACCTCGCAGCGCGGGCCTGCTGCGGAGGGTGCGGGTGCGCGCGCCCGGCACAATACGCGTCCTCGTGCCGCAACCCTCCTCTTCCCCGCCGCGCCCGGCCAAGCCCGGTGCGTCCGGCTCCAGCTGGATTCCCCTCGCGATCACGCTCGCCATCCAGGCGATGGTCGCCATGGCCCTGCTCACGGTGCCGGCGATGGCGCCGCGGGTGGCGGGCGCCGTCGGCATCTCCGCCACCTACGTCGGGCTGTACATCGCCCTCGCGTATGCCGGGGCCATGGCCGCCAGCCTGGCGTCCGGCGCGGCGGTGGCGCGCTACGGCCCGATCCGCGTCAGCCAGGCCGGCTTGGGCCTGTGTGCGCTGGGGCTGGTGCTTTCCTCGCTGCCGGCCGTCCCGGCGATCGCCGCCGGCGCGGTGCTGGTCGGCCTCGGCTACGGGCCCGTGACGCCGGCCAGTTCGCATCTGCTGGCCCGCACGACGCCAGTCCATCGCATGTCGCTGGTGTTCTCGGTCAAGCAGACGGGCGTGCCGCTGGGTGGCGCGCTGGCCGGCGCGATCGTGCCGGGGCTGCAGTTGCTGACGGGGTGGCAGCTTGCGCTGCTGCTGGTGGCCGCAGCCTGCGTGCTGGCGGCGATCGGGGCGCAGACCCTGCGCGCCGAATTCGATGCCGATCGCGACCCGACGCGCTCGCTCGGACTCGGCAATTTCCTGGAGCCGGTGCGGCTGGTGCTGCAGTACCCGCGGCTGCGCATGCTGGCCGGTTGTTCCTTCGTGTTCTCCATCGTGCAGCTGTCCCTGACCACCTACCTGGTCACCTACCTCACCGACAGCCTGGCGTATGGGCTGGTCGCCGCCGGCTTCATGCTGTCGATCTCGCAGGTGGGCGCGGTGGTCGGCCGGGTGCTGTGGGGCTATGTCTCGGACCGCTGGTTCGGGGCGCGCCGCATGCTGGCGCTGCTGGCCGGCGTGATGGCCTTGTCCACCATTGCCACGGCCTTGCTGCACCAGCAGGTTTCCACCGGCGTGGTGGCGCTGGTGTTGATCGTCTTCGGCGCCTCGGCGATCGGCTGGAACGGTGTCTACCTGGCCGAGGTCGCCCGGCAGGCGCCGCCGGGCATGGCCGGTGTCGCCACCGGCGGCACGCTCGCCATCACCTTCCTCGGCGTGGTGCTGGGGCCGCCGACCTTCGGCGCGGTGTCGGCGTTCTTCGGCAGTTACCAGGCCGGCTTCGCCGCCTTGGCCGTGCCCCTGGTGCTGTGCGCGCTGGTGTTGTGGCGGGTGCCGCGCAGTTCGTAGGGTGTGCAAGCTTGCTTGCGCACCGTCATGCCCGCCCGGTGCAAGCAAGCTTGCACACCCTACGGTTCAGGTTGCCGGCAAGAGCACCTGCACCCGGCCGCCGCCCAGCGGGCCACGCCCCAATGTCAACGCGCCATGATGGCTCGCGACCAGGTCGTTCACCACTGCGAGTCCGACCCCATGGCCCGGGACGCGCTCGTCCGCCCGCACGTGCAACCGCAGCACCTTTTCGGTGTCGCTGAAACCCGGACCGTCGTCGTCGACGCAGATCCGCAGCGCGGCGCGCTCGCGGGTCACGCTCACCTGCACCCGTTGCCGGGCCCACTTTGCCGCGTTGTCCATCAGGTTGCCCATCATCTCGAACAGGTCGCCTTCGTCGATGCGCCACATCAGGTCGGCGCGGCACTCGAGCACGATCGACAGTCCCTTTTCGGCGTAGACCTTGCCCAGGGCATCGCGGATCCTTTCCAGGACCGGCGCCACCAGGATCTGCGGCGCGAAGCGCGCGGCGCCACCCGCCGCGGCGCGGCCCAGCTGGTGCTGCACGATGTCGTCCATGCGCTTGACCTGCTGCTGCACCGCCGCCGGTAACTGCGCCGGGTCCGACAGCGCGCCGCGCAGCACGGCCAGCGGCGTCTTCAGGCTGTGCGCCAGGAAGCTCAGCGCCTCCTTGTAGCGCGTCTGCCGCACCCGCTCCTGCTCGATCAGCGTATTGAGGTTCTCGGTCAGGCCGGTGATCTCGGTCGGGTAGTTGCCTTCGATGCGCGCCTGGCGGCCGTCCTCGATGCGCTGGATTTCCTGGGCCACGCCCCGCAGCGGCGCCAGCGCCCAGTGCAGCAGCAGCGACTGCGCCAGCAGCAGCAGGACGCCCGCGCCGCCCAGCCAGGTCCAGAGGGTGCGCGTGAAGATCGCCACCTCCCGGTCGAACTGGGACTTGTCCTCCAGCACCGACAACACCAGCGGCGCGGCGCCGGAACGGCCGGTCCAGCGCACGCCGTAGCTGGCCACGAGGTACTCGCGCCCGCCACTCTCCATCGCCGCATAGGTCCACTCACCCACGGGCTGCGCCCGGTTCAGCGGCGGATCGACGCCGAGCGTCGACGACGAAAGCCAGGTCTCCTTGCGATTGACGTTGTAGATGGCGGCGTAGAGCCCCGAGCCCGGCAGCGCCAGCCGCGGCTCGGCGAGTTCGCCCGGCATGACGAGCGCGCCTTTGTCGTCCAGTTCGGCGCCCGCGAGCAGCAGGTAGACCGTGCCTTGCAGCCGGGCGAAGTGCGCGGCGCGGACACTGTCGGAGTGCGCCCGCTGCACCACGTAGCCAGCAGCGGCGATGAAGGCCAGCAGGACCAGCGCGGCGCCCAGGAGCAGGCGGGCGCGGATCGAGTAGCCGGGCTTCATCCGAGCGTGAAGCGGTAGCCCCGGCCGCGGATGGTCTCGATCGGTGCCAGGGTACCGTCGGGGTCCAGCTTGCGGCGCAGCCGGCCGATCAGCACCTCCAGCACGTTGCTGTCGCGGTCCTCGCCGTGCGGATAGAGGTAGTCCGACAGTTCCTGCTTGGTCACGATGCGTTCGCGCTCGCGCACCAGGTATTCGAGCATGCGGTATTCGAAGGCGGTCAGCTCCAGCGCCGACCCGTTCAGTTGCACCGCCTGGCTGCCCAGTTCGATCCGGATCGGGCCCAGCGTCAACACTTCGCTGACGGCCTTGAGCGAGCGACGCAGCAGCGCCTTGATGCGCGCCGCGAGCTCCGGGTATTCGAAGGGCTTGACCAGGTAGTCGTCGGCGCCTGCTTCCAGCCCGGCCACCTTGTCCTGCCAGGAACCGCGGGCGGTCAGGATCAGCATCGGCATCTCGCTGCCGGCGGCGCGCAGCCGCTGCACGATGGTGATGCCGTTCAACTTCGGCAGCCCGAGGTCGACGATGGCCAGGTCGAACGGGTATTCCCTGGCCAGGAACAGGCCCTCTTCGCCGTCGCCCGCCTGTTCGACGCGATAGCCGTCGCCCTCCAACTGGCGCTTGAGGCCGTGGCGCAGGCTGACGTCGTCCTCGATGAGCAGCAGGCGCATGCGGGCTAGACGGGGCGGCCGCTCGCGACGTCCAGCAGGATGACGCGGACGTCGCCGTTGGGCGTGACCACCTTCACCCGCCAGACCGGCCGGCCGCCCGAGTCGGCGCGCTCCACCGTCAGCACGCGGCCACCGGAACTGCGTTGCGCGATGGCGGCGGCGTCGTCGCGGCCGATGTCCGCCCACGCGGCGGCAGCGGCCACCAGCAGGCAGGCGGAGATCAGCTTGGCGAAGGTCTTCATGGCGTGCATGTCCGGGTCAGCGGCGATAGTACTCCGGCTGCATTGGCTGCATGGCCTGCGTCGGCTGCACCGGCTCGACCGACACGCGCACCGGCAGCGACGGCCCAGGGTCGCGGGGCAGCACGGTGGTGTACTCATGCCCGCGGTATTCGTAGGTCACGCGGTAGCCCACCAGGCGCGACTGCATGTCGTTGACCTGGCGGCAGGTCGTGACGTCGCGCGCGAACTGCTGCGGCGGCGCCTGGTAGCCGCCGGCCATGCGATCGCCGACGACGGCGCCGGCCACCGCACCCGCCGCGGTGGCGGCTTCGCGGCCGTGGCCCTTGCCGACCTGGTTGCCCAGGAGGGCGCCGGCGACGCCGCCGATCAGGATGCCGCCGACGTTGGGCGACGCCGAGCCGGGGCGTTGTTCGATGACCTGCTGCGTGCTGCACTCGTTGCGCGGCACCTGCACGTTCTCGTATTGGGGGTCGACGCTGCGCACGCGGGCGTTGTCGACGAAGGCCTGGGCCTGGGCGCCGGCAGCGGCGGCGGCCAGCAGGCCGAGGAGGGCGACACGTTTCATTTCAGGCTCCTTCGTTGTAGGTGAGGGGAAGCTTAGGCGCCGCCAGGTGAACGCAACCTGAACGGCGCGTTCCCCTGCGGCGCTGTGGGCCTTACACGACGCTGAAGCTCCAGGTCGTGCGGCTGGCATTGCCAGCGCGGTCACGCACCACCAGTTCCGCGGTGTGGCGGCCGCGGCCCAGGCGTTCGATGTAGTTGATGCCGTCGTCCTGGATGCGGGCGTCGTTGGTCACGTCCAGCCCGTCGACGCGGATGCGCACCGAGCGCGGATCGACGCCGCTGTCGGCATCGACGAAGCGCGCGCTGATGTGGGTGCGGCCCCGCTCGCCCAAGCGGGCGCCGTTGGAGGGCGTCACTTCGGAGATCCGCGGCGCCTGCTCGTCGCGGCCGGCCCGCTGCTCGCGCCGGTCGCCCCGGGCCGCGCCTTCGGCCAGCGCCTGGAACGCGGGCGGGTAGTTGAAGTTCTGGGCGATCACCTGGTCGTTCCAGGTCAGGCGGGCAACCATCATGTGCCCCGGGTCGACCCGGTCGCCGCGGCGCATCGTGTAGCGGCCGACGTAGTTGCCCAGGCCTTGCTCACGCAGCGCGATCTGGACGCCGCTGCCGCGCAGGCGAACCATCGCATGGTCGGCGCCGGGGGTGGCGGTGACCTGCACGCGCAAGGTGGCGCCAGGGGCCAGGCCGGCGTCCGAGTTGAGCGACATCGCCCGGATTTCGGGTTGCGCCTGGGCGACGACAGCGCCTTGGCGCGGGCCGTTGTACGGCGAACCGGTGGCCGGCTGCGCGAGCACTGCGCCCATCGGCAGCAGGAGCATCGTCGCGGCGGCGATATGGGTGCGAAGGCTTCGGGTCATGTGGGTCTCCAGGAAGTGGTTGCGATGGGGACAGCTTAGGAAGCTGACCGTGAACGCACCCTGAACACACGGCGCATTCTTGGGTGAACCTGACCTTTACCTCGCGAACAACGATCCCCGGGAAAAACACACGGGCCCAGCGCGGCAATGCGACCGATGTCGGAGTCGTCCTACGTGCCGGCAAGCACATAGGAAGGAGACTACGGTCCGGTTGCCGCTTGGTTCATTCGTATGCATGCAGACTCGACCTAAGGCGCTTCCTTAACCATGGGCCTGTAACTGACAGAAGTTGACCGGACTCAGCACCAGGCCATGTGCCTTCCAAGATTTTCCACTGCAGCACGCACGGTCGCGCCGTCCCGCCACCGTGACGCCGCGCTCGCCCCGCCATTGCCCCGGAGTACCTGATGGACCAAGCCGTTAACCAATCCAGCAAGAAGAAGGCGTCGAAAAGCGCGACCCGCGGCGCTGCGGCCGCCATGCGCACACCGCCGCTGGCACCGATCAAGACGCGGACCGGCGACGCCTCGGACGCCAGGTCCCGGCAGTTGTTGTCGGCCCTGATTTCGTTTTCCGGCGGCGACTTCAGCGCGCGCTTGCCTTCCGACTGGTCGGGCGTGGATGCCCGCATCGCCGAGGCCTTCAACCGCAGCATCGAGAACGCGCAGCAGATCACGGGTGAAGCGGCGCGCCTGAGCAACACGGTCGGCAAGGAAGGGCGCCTGACGCAACGGATCTCCGCGCCCGGGGCCCTGGGCAGCTGGGCGACCCAGGTGGATTCGCTCAACACGCTGATCGACGACCTGGTGCGGCCGACCACGGACATCGCCCGGACCATCGGCGCGGTCGCCAAGGGCGACCTCGGCCAGCCGATGGAACTGCAGGTGGACGGGCGGGCGCTCAAGGGCGAATTCCTGCGCTCCGCCAAGCTGGTGAACACCATGATCGAGCAGCTCTCGGTCTTCACTTCGGAAGTCACGCGGGTAGCGCGCGAAGTGGGCACCGAAGGCAAGCTGGGCGGCCAGGCCAAGGTGAAGGGCGTGTCCGGCGTCTGGAAGGACCTGACCGACTCGGTCAACCAGATGGCGGGCAACCTCACCGCGCAGGTGCGCAACATCGCCGACGTGACCATCGCCGTGGCCAACGGCGACCTGTCCAAGAAGATCACCGTGTACGTGCGCGGGGAAATCCTGCAGCTTAAGGAAGCGACCAACACCATGGTCGACCAGCTGCGATCGTTCGCCTCGGAGGTCACCCGCGTGGCGCGCGAGGTGGGCACCGACGGCCGCCTGGGCGGCCAGGCCGTGGTGCCCGGGGTGGCCGGCACCTGGAAGGACCTGACCGACTCGGTCAACTCCATGGCCAACAACCTCACCTCGCAGGTGCGCAACATCGCGACGGTGACCACGGCCGTGGCGCGCGGCGACCTCTCGCGCAAGATCACGGTGGACGTCAAGGGCGAGATCCTGGAGCTGAAGGAAACCATCAACACGATGGTCGACCAGCTCAACGGTTTCTCGTCCGAGGTCACGCGGGTGGCGCGCGAGGTGGGCACCGAGGGCAAGCTGGGTGGCCAGGCGTTCGTGCCGGGCATCGGCGGCACCTGGAAGGACCTGACCGACTCGGTCAACTCGATGGCGTCCAACCTCACGGGCCAGGTGCGCAACATCGCCGACGTGGCCACGGCCATCGCGCGCGGCGACCTGTCGCGCAAGATCACGGTGGAAGTGAAGGGCGAGATCCTCCAGCTCAAGCAGACCATCAACACCATGGTCGACCAGCTGAACGCTTTCGCCGGCGAAGTGTCGCGGGTGGCGCGAGAGGTGGGCACCGAAGGCAAGCTGGGCGGCCAGGCCGCGGTGGAAGGCGTGGCCGGTACCTGGAAGGACTTGACGGACAACGTCAACTCGATGGCTTCCAACCTGA
>JAQGMY010000404.1 GCA_028292105.1 Ramlibacter sp. | reverse complement strand
AAGGTGCTCGACGATCTCGTCAACGCCGGGCGGGTGGAAGATGCATGCTGGCTGCTCGAGAAGGTTGGCGCCACCAACACGGTCCTGGAACTGGACCGGTTGGAGGCCGATGCCGTGGTGTACGCCGGCTCCATCCACGTGCGCGGAAGCATCGAAGTGGCCTCGACCTTGCGGGCGGGCGGCTTCATTCGTTGTGGCGGTTTCCTCCGCGCCGGCAGCCATGTGCACGCGGGAGACGACATCAAGGCTGGCGGTGGACTGAACTGCGGAGCCGATCTTCGCTGTGCGGGCTCCGTCCTTGCCAACTGGCACGTGAATGTCGCCGGCCAGATCCAGGCGGGCGCGCTCAAGGTGGGCGGCAGTGTCAGCTGCGGCGGCCGAATGGAGATCGCAGGGCCGGCCTGGGTCAAGGG
Organism: Ramlibacter sp.; assembly: GCA_028292105.1. GTDB lineage: Bacteria > Pseudomonadota > Gammaproteobacteria > Burkholderiales > Burkholderiaceae_C > Ramlibacter. Next base: position 12,923 of record JAQGMY010000404.1, on the reverse strand, counting down.
CGACTTGCTGGTGGGCGGTGACTTGACGGCCAGGGCGCTCAGCGTCCGCGGTCGCGTCGAATCGACAGGCTCGCTGCGGGTCACGGAAGGCGTGGTTTGCGATGACGACCTTGCCTGTGGCATGCACCTCGACGCCGGGCGGGGCATCAGGTCAGCAGGCGACATCGTCGCCGCGGGTGCGATCCGGGCAGGTGAAAGCCTGGACGCAGAGGGCCGGATCCAGGCCGGCGACGGCTATGGCGTGTTCGCTGGACTGTCCGTGCAGCGCGAGGACTGGGCGACCAGTGCCCGCGTTCGCGCGCTGCAAATGCCCGGCGCGTTGATGAGCGGCTTCTGGAGCGGCCCGCAGGGATCGGCCGAGTGCGCCTGCATCCTGCCCGGGTTGCCTGAGGTGGAAGATGCGCATTGACGTCGACCTCCATCACCGCGATCTGGATGCGGAACTGTCCGCATTGCATGCACGCGTGCGGGAGCGGGCAGCTGTGCTCCACGACCTGCCTTCGATGGCCACCCGCATTCCCGGCCTGGTCTTCCGGTACCGGGAAGCGGACGGTGAGTTCTTCGTGTACGCCGAGGATCCGTCGCACGACGCGCTGGCCGGCTGCACCGTCTTCAATCGTGTCCTCGAGGTGGACCGCCGGACGGACCCTTACATCAGAAGCCCGCATTCGAGATACGCGGAGGCTTACCAGCGAAAGGGGCTGGCCACTGCCGTGTACGGTTGGGCGTTGGGCATCGGCATGTGCCTGGTGAGCGGGCCGCGGCAGTCACCGGGCGCGCATCGGCTCTGGATGGGCCTGTCGTCGTCTTACGAACTGGTATTCGTACAGGTACGCGACAAGCGCCTTCGGATCATGGGCCCCGCCATCGAACCCGCGACGTTCGATGCCTTCGAGACGCGCATGCTGCTGCTCGGCACGGGCTGGACACTTCAACGCTTCGCCGCCGCCACGCAATGTGAGCTGGCTGGGGACGTTGCTCTCACGTGAAAGGAGATCACCTGGACCTTCGTCTTCAACGGCTGGAGTCCCTGACCGCGACGGGCTCCGATGGAAACAGCTACAACATCCGTGCATACGACCGACTCGTGCTCGTGCCGGAAACGACGGAAGAATCGGAGCCGCCCGGTCAGATGGGACAGACATCCTGCTGACGAACACGTCCTAGGCCGACCCGGCCAAAGGACGCCTCCGCGTCGGCGCGTATGGAAGTTGTCGGGGTCAAGACCTCATGCAGGAGCGAGGTTCCAGGTCGCCAGCGTCAGGATAACGAGACCGACCAGGGCCACTGCAGCGTGCACAAGCACCAGCCAGATGGGTAAAGGCTTGTCTTTCCAGTGGTACCCCAGGTTCAGCACGAGTCCGCCGAGCACTGCCGCCAACAAGGCAATCAGCCCGATCCAGGCGCCCTCCGGAAGGCCGTTCACCACGGCCACGTACAGGACCAGTGTCAGCCCGGAGGCTGCCAGCAGCCCATGGAGCATCGCGACCACGCTCGGAGGATGCGGACGGCCCGAGAATCGGAACGCCGCAGCCAACAGGCCGCCTGCCGCCGTTACTGCCAGCAGCACGACAGCGGTTCGAATCATGAGTTGAGCATCCATGGGTCAAGTTCTCCGTACGGGTAAAAGGAAACGCGCTCGCCGGCGTGCTCAGATGATTTCGTGCACTTCGGCGCTCAGGATGCGGTCGTCGAGAACGCCTCGAACGCCGGGAATGTTTTCTGCGGCGACCCGGGTCGCGGCGCGGTTGGCCCGGTTCTCGACCACACCCTTGAAGATCACGACACCGGCGTCGACATAAAAGGTCTCCCAGCGGCCGTTCCACCACGGTTGACTGGCGAGCTCGTCGGCGAGCATCCGGCGAATTCCGTCGTCCTGCACGGCGGACGCCCGCGTCGTGCTCATTGGCTGCTCCGCCAGTGCTTTCACCAAGTCGGCTCTTGCGATCATCCCGATGACGCGCTCGTTGAGGGTTACCGGAGCGCGGCCCACATGCTGGGATTCGAACATCGACACGACGTCAGCCAGTTGGGCAGATGGGTCCAGGACATGCACGTGCCGGGTCATGACGTGGTGCGCAGTACGACCGTGAGACTTCACGTAAGCGCGCGCTGCGGCATCGCCTTGCTGCATGCGCCGCCACCACGGACGCGGGTCGGGAATCGCGTCGGTGCCGATTTCGCACCGCCGGATCAAGTCCGACGCCGTCACGATACCCTGCAACTTGCCGTCCAGAATCACCGGCAGCCCACCGATGCGGCGGTCCCGAAGCAGCACCGCGATCTCTGCGATCGGCTGGGCGGGCAGCACAGAGATCACCGGCGAGCTCATGATCTCCCGGACGGTCATCGTGGTGCTCATGGCTTGAATCTAGGCGCCCGTGGCCAGGACGGCAAATGAATGCGACTGGCGTGGTTGACAGCACGAATCGTGCCGCCAGCAGGAGCCGCCACTGTCACGCACGTCGGACTGTGCGAACGGCAGCTGCGTCAATCTGTCGCAAGGGGTGCGACAGCTTGTCGAGCCGACCCACGCATTGCCCAAGTTGTGGTTCACAGGCGCTTGCGGGACTAAAATTTCCGGGTGGCCAGCTTCAATGACGTTCACACGGACCCAGTGGCCAAACCGGGCGAGTGGGCCATGTGGTCCATCCTGATCGTCGACGACGAGGAGGGAATGCGCCATTTCCTTCTGAAGACCTTCCTGCCACGCTGCCACTTCGTCGCGGCGGCAGGTAGCGCGGAGGAAGGCGCGGAGCTGATGCGCGAGCGACGTGTCGACCTCATCATCCTGGACATTTCGCTGCCAGGGAAAAGCGGATTGACCTGGCTGAAGGAGTTGCGCGAGCAGGGTTATTCGGGGGATGTGATCTTCATCACCGCGTTCGCGAACCTCGATACCGCCATCGAGGCGCTGCGGGCGGGTGCCTCCGATTTCATCCTGAAGCCATTCCGGGTGGCGCAGATCATGAACGCGGTGAGGCTTTGCCACGAGCGCGCACGCCTGGCCCGGGAGAACTACGTGCTGCGTCGGTCATTGGCGAGCAGCCCTGCGCATCCGATGGGCCTGGTAGGTACTTCGGCGGTCGTGCAGCAGTTGTCCGCCACCTTGCGTCGTATCGCCCCCGTCAGCAGCACGGTTCTGCTGCACGGCGAGTCGGGCACCGGCAAGGAGTTGGCTGCAAGGGCGTTGCATGCGCTCGGCCCGAGGTGCCAAGGCCCGTTCGTCCCAGTGAACTGCGCTTCCGTGTCGCCGGAGGTGATGGAAAGCGAGCTTTTCGGCCATGCCAAAGGAGCATTCACCGGCGCGGTCAAGGCGCGCGAGGGGCTTTTTTACTATGCCCAGGGTGGAACCCTGTTTTTCGACGAGATCGCGGAACTGCCGGCCGCTGTGCAAGCCGGGTTGCTGCGGGTGTCCGAGGACCTGAAGATCCGCCCGGTGGGCAGCCAGCAGGAGTTTCCCGTCGACGTCCGGATCATCGCGGCGACCAGCCGCTCGCTGCCGCACGAAGTGGAGGCGGGCCGTTTCCGCCGCGACTTGTATTACCGGCTGGAGGTGCTGCAAGTGGAGCTGCCGCCGCTGCGCACGCACAAGGAAGACATCCCCGCACTGGTGGAGCATTTCGCCGCGATGCTTGCTCCGTCCCTGGGCGTGGAGCGCCTGGTCGTGAGCGAAACGCAGATGCGGTACCTGATGGAGTACGACTGGCCTGGCAACGTCAGGGAGCTGAGGAACCTGGTCGAAAGATCCCTCATTCTCGGAGAGCTGAACGTATCGGCCCTGTATGCGCAGCCTGCGACGCACCACCGGGCCGCTGCGGCGAACGCGGATCTTGAGAGCCTGGAAAAGCAGCACATCCTGTCGGTAGTCGACTCGGTGGGTGGCGACAAGTCCCGGGCGGCACAGCTCCTCGGAGTTTCGCGGCGCACCCTGGAGCGCCGCTACGCGGAGTGGTCCATCCGGTGAGCTGGCGCGCCTGGCTGCAGCAGTCGGTCCGGCGCAAGCTGCTTGCCATGGCGCTGCTGCCCACGCTCCTCATGCTGCCGCTGGTGCTCGGTGCCCTCCTTTGGTGGGGCGACATCGTGTACGACAAGCTGCTGATCGCAAAGGTGCGCAGCGATCTGGCTGTGGCAAGCGGCTACTTCGACCAGGTGGTGGAGCGCGTAACCGCGGGCACCCGCGCGGTCGCGGATTCGCAGGCGCTGCTGGAGCGCTTGCAGCGGAACGACGCGGGGGAACTCGACTGGTTCCTGGAGCAGCAGCGGCGACGACTTGAACTCGACTTCCTGCTGGTTTCCGGCCCGACAGAGACGCTCCCGCGCAACAACGCCAATGGCCCAGGCATAGCGTCGTGGGACCTGCAGCAACTCAAGAGCGTGTCGCCGGACTTGCATGCGCGGGTGCTTTCCAGTCCGGCGGGCAACCCGGCTTCACGCGTCCTGGTCATCGTCAGCCAGACAGACGTGAGCGACCGCGGCCGCAGACTGACGACCGTCACGGGTGGCATCTTGTTGAACCAGAACCTCGAGCTGGTCGACCGGATCAACAGCATCGTCTATCCGGAAGGTGCGCTGCCTCTTGGCAGTCGCGGTACCACCACTCTCTTCATGGACGACGTGCGCGTCAGCACCAACGTGCGGCTGTTCCCCAACGAGCGAGCCGTCGGAACGCACGCGTCCCCCGATGTTCGGCAGGCTGTGCTGATGCAGGGGCGGACCTGGTTGGACCGCGCGTACGTGGTCGACGCCTGGTACGTGTCCGGGTACAAGCCGCTGCTCGACGTGACCGGCCGGCGCGCCGGTATGCTGTATGTCGGCTACCTCGAGGAGCCCTTCAGGCTTGCCAAGTGGGGCATTCTGGGCCTGACCGGCCTGATCTTCCTGGGGGGCACCTTGCTCACGCTGTTCGTGTCGTTGCGCTGGGCCGGCACGATCTTCCGGCCAGTGGAGCGGATGAACGAGGTGATTCGTCAGGTGGAGCAGGGCGCGCGCACGGCGCGGGTAGGGCCGATCCAGAACCAGGACGAGATCGGCCGGCTCGCCGGGCAGTTCGACCAGCTCCTGGACAAGGTAGAGGACAACCGGGCGACGCTGGAGCGTTGGGCGCACGAACTCGAGGGCAAGGTGGCGACGCGAGCGCGTGAGCTGGCCAGCACCAGCCGCTCGTTGCACGAGGCCCAGCGGCAGCTGGTGCAGTCCGAAAAGCTCGCCGCCATCGGCCAGGTCACGGCCGCCATGGCGCACGAGATCAACAACCCCATAGCGGTGATGCAGGGTAATCTCGACCTCGTGCGCGAGCTGCTGCAGGAGAAAACGGAGATCGTCGCTCCGGAACTGAAGCTGCTGGACGAACAGGTGGAGCGGATTCGCACGATGGTGTCCCACCTGCTGCGATCGGCGCGCCCTTCCGAGTACGCAGGGTATGTCGAAGCATTGGACGCTGGCGCGGTGATGGAGGAGAGCCTCGTCCTGTCCCAGCATCTGCTCACCAGCCGCGTGCGCATCGTGAGGGACTACCAGGCGACCCAGCGGGTGGAGTTCAATCGCCAGGAGCTTCAGCAGCTGCTGGTCAACCTGATCTCCAACGCCGTCCAGGCGATGCCTGACGGCGGCTGTCTCACACTGCGCACCTGTGACTGGTGCGGGGAGGGGTACCGTCGCGGCGCCATCGCCGAAGTCCAGGACACGGGTACAGGCATAGCGCCCGACATCCGGGAGCAATTGTTTCTTCCACTCTTCACGACGCGCCGGGACGGCAACGGACTCGGGCTCTGGATCAGCCTTTCACTGGTTGAACGCTATGGCGGCTCGATCGACGTGGAGAACGCGGAGGAAGGCGGAGCGGTGTTCCGTGTCCATCTGCTGTCCGAGGCGCTCGTGCGGTCCCCTGCGGTTCCGGAACAAGGCTAGCAAGCGGGCCACCCGCCGCGCGCGACACTTTGTCGCCCTGCGCGACAGACTTGCAGTGCGGACTCGCTGTCGCAGCACGCCCCCCAGAGGAAGCAGGTAGCGGACCGAGTCCGGAAAGCCGGTGGCATGGATTTCGCTCCTGCAACGGTGGCAAAGCGTGCTTTTGCGCGCGCTGCGTCGCCGCCCTACATTGATCTCGAAGTCGATGCACCTGCACGATGACTGGAGATCCAATGCCCATGAACCGACCTGTAGCTGCGCTCTCGCGCAGGGGCCTCATGACAGCCACTGCCGCAGCGGGCGCCGTGGTCGCGACGGCCCACCTGTTGCGCCCTTCGAAGTTCGCGCCTTCCGAACTTTCGCCTTCGCCGCCCAAGACTGCTGGAGCCACCGGCTATCGGCTGACGGATCACATCAAACGCTACTACCAGACGACGCTGGTCTAACGCATTCCCTTGCGAGGAGATCCCCATGTTGCTGACCCGGAAAAAAAGCGCCGTCGGTCCCGAAGCGGATCGCCCACCGTTCGTTCGCAGCTTGCAGCGCGGGCTCTCGAGTGCCCTGCCGACCATGGATCGGCGCGCCTTCCTGCGTCGCTCGGGCCTCGGTGTCGGTGTCGGCATCGCCACGTCTCACCTGACCCTCGTTCGCAAGGCGAAGGCGGCGGAGAAAAGGCCGGCGGTTGGGGATGGCCGCATTGAAGTGAAGCGCACTGTCTGCACGCACTGCGCCGTCGGCTGCGCCATTGACGCAGTGGTGGAGAACGGCGTGTGGGTGCGGCAGGAGCCGGTGTTCGATTCGCCCATCAACCTGGGTGCCCATTGTGCCAAGGGAGCGGCGGTCCGCGAGCACGGACACGGTGAGTTCCGCCTGCGTTATCCCATGAAGCTCGTCAACGGCAAGTACGAGCGCATCTCCTGGGACAGGGCGCTGGAAGAAATTTCCGCGCGCATGCTGGAGCTGCGCAAGCAGAGCGGGCCTGATGCCGTGTACTGGATCGGCTCCTCCAAGCATTCCAACGAGCAGGCGTACCTGATGCGCAAGTTCGTCAGCTTCTGGGGCAGCAACAATTGCGACCACCAGGCGCGCATCTGCCACTCCACCACCGTCGCCGGGGTGGCGAATACGTGGGGGTACGGGGCGATGACGAACTCGTTCAACGACATGCAGAACAGCAAGTGCGCGTTGTACATCGGCTCGAATGCCGCGGAGGCGCACCCGGTCTCGATGCTGCACATGCTGCACGCCAAGGAGAACGGCGCGAAGATGATCGTGTGCGACCCTCGCTTCACGCGCACGGCAGCGAAGGCGGACCAGTACATCCGCTTCCGGTCGGGATCGGACATCCCCGTGTTGTTCGGCATCCTGTACCACATCTTCAACAACGGTTGGGAAGACAAGAAATACATCAGCGACCGGGTCTACGGCATGGACAAGGTGCGGGAGGACGTGCTGGCGAAGTGGACGCCGGACAAGGCCTTCGAGGCCTGCGGCGTCCCGGAGGTGGAGCTGTACAAGGCCGCGGAGATGATGGCCAGGAACCGGCCGTCCACACTGGTCTGGTGCATGGGGCAGACGCAGCACTCCATCGGCAATGCGATGGTGCGGGCCTCGTGCATCCTGCAGCTGGCACTTGGCAACGTGGGGGTCTCCGGCGGCGGCGCCAACATATTCCGCGGCCATGACAACGTGCAGGGTGCCACCGACATCGGCGCCAATCCGGACTCACTGCCCGGCTATTACGGGATCACCGAAGGTTCATGGCGGCATTTCGCCAAAGCCTGGGACGTCGACTTCGACTGGATCAAGGGCCGCTTTGCGAACCCGGCAATGATGTCCAAGCCGGGCATCACCGTGTCGCGCTGGATCGACGGCGTGATGGAGAACAACGAGCACATCGATCAGGATCCCAACCTGCGCGGCGTCGTCTACTGGGGCCACGCGCCCAACTCGCAGTCCCGTGGGATGGAGATGAAACGGGCGATGGACATGCTGGACCTGCTGGTGGTCATCGACCCGTATCCCTCCGCCACCGCGGCCATGGCCGCGATGCCCGGCAAGGAGGGCGACCTCAATCCCAAGCGATCCGTCTACCTGCTGCCTGCGGCCACCCAGTTTGAAACCAGCGGTTCCGTGACGGCCTCCAACCGGTCGCTGCAATGGCGCGAGAAAGTCATCGAGCCCCTGTGGGAAAGCCGCAGCGATCACATGATCATGCACCAGCTGGCCCAGAAGCTGGGTTTCGGCCATGAGTTGTCGAAGAACTACAAGCTGCAGAAGGTGAAGGGCCAGGAAGAGCCCATGCCCGAGGAGATCCTCCGTGAGATCAACCGCTCGGTGTGGGCCATCGGCTACACGGGCCAGAGTCCGGAGCGGCTGAAGGCGCACATGAGGAACATGGCGGCGTTCGACGTGAAGACGCTGAAGGCGAAACCCGGTGCCAGGGACAAGGAGACCGGCTATGACCTGACCGGCGACTACTTCGGCTTGCCCTGGCCCTGCTTCGGCAATCCTGAACTCAAGCACCCGGGGTCGTCCAACCTCTACGACACCTCCAAGCACGTGATGGATGGTGGCGGCAACTTCCGCGCGAATTTCGGCGTGGAAAAAGATGGCGTCAACCTGCTCGCGGAAGACGGGTCAGCTTCCATGGGCGCGGAGATCCAGACCGGCTATCCGGAGTTCGATCACGTGCTGCTGAAGAAGCTGGGATGGTGGAACGAACTCAGCGGGCCGGAGCAGTTGCTGGCCGACGGCAAGAACTGGAAGACGGATCCTTCAGGTGGAATCATCCGGGTCGTGATGAAGAACCACGGCTGTCATCCCTTCGGCAACGCCAAGGCAAGGGCGGTCGTCTGGAACTTCCCGGACGCCATCCCGCAGCACCGCGAAGCGATCTACAGCACCCGGCCGGACCTGGTTGCCAAATACCCGACGCACGACGACAAGAAGGCATTCTGGAGGCTACCCACGCTCTACAAGACCCTGCAACAGAAGAACCTCGTCGATAGAGTCCACGAAAGCTTCCCCCTGATCCTGAGCTCCGGCCGCCTCACGGAATACGAAGGCGGTGGAGACGAGACACGGTCGAACCCGTGGTTGGCCGAACTGCAGCAGGAAGCCTTCGTGGAGATCAATCCCAAGGCTGCTGCGGAACGCAACATCCGCCATGGCGACCGCGTGTGGTTGAAGACGCCGACCGGCGCGCGCCTGAACGTCATGGCTTTCCTGACCGAACGCGTCGGCCCGGACACCTGCTGGATGCCGTTCCACTTCGCCGGTCGATGGCAGGGCATCGACATGTTGCCGTACTACCCGACGGGCGCAGCGCCCGTGGTGCGGGGCGAGGCAGTGAACACCGCAACCACATACGGCTACGACAGCGTGACGATGATGCAGGAAACCAAGACGACGATCTGCAACATCGAAAAAGTGGCTTAGAGGGACTTGGGGTCGGACCAGGAGCTGCGAAGCAGCGCTGCCCGGATCCCACTGACTGGAGCACGACATGGCGAGAATGAAATTCATCTGTGACTCCGAACGTTGCATCGAATGCAACGGCTGCGTCACTGCCTGCAAAAGCGAACACGAGGTCCCCTGGGGCGTCAACCGGCGCCGCGTCGTCACCCTCAACGACGGCGTGCCAGGCGAAAAGTCGATTTCCGTCGCTTGCATGCACTGCTCGGATGCGCCATGCATGGCCGTGTGCCCCACCAACTGCTTCTATCGCACCGAGGAAGGCGTGGTGCTACACGACAAGGACACGTGCATCGGCTGCGGCTACTGCAGCTACGCCTGTCCGTTCGGCGCGCCGCAGTTTCCGTCCGCCGGCACCTTCGGCATGCGCGGCAAGATGGACAAGTGCACATTCTGTGCGGGCGGCCCGGAGGAAAACGGTTCCCAGGCGGAATTCGAAAAGTACGGACGCAATCGCCTGGCGGAAGGCAAGTTGCCGGCCTGCGCAGAGATGTGCTCGACCAAGGCGTTGCTGGGCGGTGACGGCGATGTCGTTGCCGACATCTTCCGCAATCGGGTGGTGGCACGCGGCAAGGGTGCCGAAGTGTGGGGCTGGGGCACCGCGTATGGCTCGAAGCAGGCGGGCCAGCCGAAAGGAGCCAGGTCGTGAACAGATCCGCGGTGCTGATTGCGTCTCTGGCTCTGCTTTCGTTCGCGGGCTGCGCCGAGCGGGAACAAACCGCCAACGGCATCAGGAGCGACGCGCAGCCATTCGTCGGAACCAGTCGTCCAGAGCCCTTCATGGCGGCAGGCTGGAAGGCCGGTGATCGCGCGAGTTGGGAGCAGCACATGAAGGTGCGTACACAAGGCGGACAGAACGAGTACGTCAAGATCGAATGAGGCTGACCATGCGCACTGTCTTGTTCCTGGCTTTTTCCCTTGCCCTGAGCGGCTCGGCGGCTCTGGCGCAGACCCCGCTGCAGGAGGACAGGGCGCTGCCGGCAGGCATCCAGGGCCAAAACATCACCGACGTGAAGCCGGAAATCAAGCGTGATGCTTCGTCCGAACCCGGCTACATGCAGCAGAACAACGGCCAACGCAATGCCGTGCAGCCGGGCAACAACTCTCCGATGTGGCGCGGGGTTGCCGCGGGCGCCGAGGGTACGAGCACGCTGCCGGCCGAACAGGCCCCCGAGGCCGGTGTGCTGATCCAGAGGCAGGTGCAGTATCCGACCGTTCGCTACACCACTGCGGGTGAAGCGTGGCGGCAGGTACGCAACAGCCGACTGATCCCCTATGGCGGTGCCCTCCTGGTGCTGGTGCTCGGGGCGATCGCCATCTTTCACCTCACCAAGGGGCCGATCGGGAAGCACCAGGCAGAGGAGGGCGGACAGCGGATCGAACGCTTCACCCCGTTCGAGCGGTCGGCACACTGGGCGAACGCCGCGGCATTTTGCGTGCTGGCCGTCTCCGGTCTTGTGATGGCGTTCGGCAGGTTTCTTCTCATGCCGCTCCTGGGCGGCCCGATCTTCGGTGCGCTCACGTATGCGCTGAAGACACTGCACAACCTCGCCGGACCGGTGTTCGCCGTGTCTCTGGCCGTTGTGTTCTTCACCTTCCTGCGCCACAACTGGCCGCAGCGCGGCGACTTGAAGTGGCTGCTGCAAGGTGGTGGCATGGTAGGGCGGTCGACCGGGCACGAGCCGCCCTCGCATCGCTTCAACGCCGGCGAGAAGCTGGTTTTCTGGGGTGGCGTGACGCTGCTGGGCGCGGTGGTGGTGGCCTCCGGCATGGTCATGGACAAGCTGCTTCCCGGCGTGAGCTACGACCGGGGAACGATGCAGGTTGCGCACATGGTGCACAACGCCGCGACCGTCCTGATGATGTGCGTTTTCGCCGGCCACATCTACATCGGGACCATCGGCATGCGCGGCGCCTACACCGCCATGCGGCGGGGCTGGGTGGGCGATGCCTGGGCCAGGGAGCATCACGCCTACTGGTACCAGGACATCCGCGCCGGCAATGTGCCGGCCCAACGCAGCGGGCAGGGCGATCCTGGCGTCGGTCTGCCCGCGACGGGCGTGCCGACAGGGAACCGCTGAAGCGGCGTGAACTCACATGAAACCGGCTACCCGCAATTTTCTCTTGCTCCTGCTCGGCGCGTGCGCAGTGCTGGGCGGAGTGGTGCCACCGCTGCGCCGCAAGTCGCCGCGGCGCAGTTCGCTGTGAGTCGCGCGGACCTGAAGGCACTTGTCATGAAAGTCGGCGTGATTTCGGATTTGCATCTTTCGCGCGGGCCGCAGGACCTTCCGGTGAATGACTGCGCCGTTTACGCATTGGCAGGCGACATCGGACGGCCGGACGAGGCGATCGCCTGGGCGCGAGAGCTGGGAAAACCGGTGCTCTACGTCCCGGGAAACCACGAGTTTTATGGCCGGTCACTCCGCTGCGCGCTGGACGAGTTGCGCAGCCTCGCAGTCGGCACCAACGTCCATATCCTCGATAACCAGGCGTTCTGCCTGGGGGGCATACGGTTCCTCGGCTCGACGCTATGGACGGACTTCCTGCTCGATGGCTACGGACGCGGACGAGAGCTTGCGGTTCTCGAGGCACTGTCGAAAATGCATGATTTCAAACGCGTCTTCGTGGACGATGAACAGCAGGTGCTATTCACGCCGCTCGACGCCGAGGTGCTGTTCAGACGCAACGCAGCCTGGCTGCATCAGCGACTGCAACGCAACTGGGCGGGCCCCACCGTCGTGATCACGCACCATGCACCGAGCTCGCGGAGCATCGATCCCCGTTTCCCGGGCTCACCCTTGAACGCATGCTTCGCCTCACACCTGGACCACCTCCTGGGAAGTGACAAGGCCGCGTTGTGGATCCACGGTCACATGCACCACGCCGTCGACTACGAAGTCGAGGGGACACGTGTGGTCTGCAATCCCCGCGGGTATGTGCGGGACGGCACCACCGAAAATCCGAGCTTTGACGTGAACTTCAGCATTGAAATCCCGTCCTCGCAACGACAAACCAGGACCACAACTTTCCGGATGGAATCAAGATGAATGAAGAAGCACTCAACGCAAGCATTCGCAAGTTCCTGAAGCTCGTAGGCGTGAGCTCCCAGCGTGAGATCGAGCAAGCCGTCGCCAGGGCGATACGGGAAAACGCAGTCACGGGCGGTGAGGCCTTCCCGGCCGTGATGACGTTGGAAGTGCCGGGACTGAAGTTGCGGGTCGCGTTCGACGGCGAGATCAGACTGCAGTAGTGACCCGCAAGAACGTCGCAGGTCTACACCTGCGGCAGAACGCTGCGTCGAGTTCTTGCTGGATCAGCAGCAATCGCCCGCTGGATAGGAGAGGTGCCCGTCGACAATACGCGCGGGGGAGGTATACGGATGCACTATGCCGGCTTCCGGCCCCATGAGGTGGACCACCTCCACGCTCAGGAATCGCAGTACATCGGCGATCAGTGCGCGGTGGCAGCGCCACCAAAGCAACTCTGAGCACATGACGGTGGTGCGCTTGCCCGAGGAGATATGCAAGAGCTCTTCA
>JAQGMY010000384.1 GCA_028292105.1 Ramlibacter sp. | reverse complement strand
CCACCTGGCGCTGGCCGAAGGCGTTGTACAGCGCGTTGTCGATGTCGCGGGAGGTGATGCCCAGCCGGGCGGCGCTCTGCTTGTCGACCTCCACGAAGGTCTCGACGCCGTTTTCCTGCTGGTCGGTGTCGACGTCGGTCAGGGCTTCCTGCCGCTTCATGGCTTCCGCCAGCCGCGTTGCCCACAGCTTGAGGTCGTCGGCGTTGTCGCTCTTGAGGCTGTACTGGTAGGTGCTGTTGCTCTGCCGGCCGCCCACGCGCAGTTCCTGCACCGGGTTCAGGAACAGGCTCACGCCGGTGACGCGCGCCAGTTGCGGCCGCAGCCGGGCGATGACCGCCTGGCCTTTTTCACCATCGCGATCGCGCTTGAGCGCGATCTGGAGGAAGCCGCCACCGGCGCGCGAGCCGCCGGTGAAAGCCACCACCGTGTCGACCGCGGGGTCGTTGCGGATGATGTCGACCAGCTGCCGCAGCTTGTCCTGCATGGCCTGGAAGGAGATGCTCTGGTCGGCCCGGATGCCGCCCTGGATCTGGCCGGTGTCCTGCTGCGGAAAGAAGCCCTTGGGAATGCGCGTGAAGAGGAAGCCGTTGAGGGCGATCACCAGCACCAGCATCAACAGCACCAGCCAGCGCGCCGCCAGCGCCCAGTCCAGGCTCAGCGCGTAGCCGCGCTGGAGCCAGTTGAAGCCCTTCTCGAACCAGCGGGCCAGCCGGCCGGGCTGGTGCTGGTGCGCATCCGGCCGCAGCAGCCAGGCGCACATCATCGGTGTGGTGGTCAGCGAGATCAGCAGCGAGATCATGACTGCCGCCGACAGCGTGACGGCGAACTCTCGGAACAGCCGCCCCACCTGGCCGCCCATGAACAGCAAGGGGATGAATACGGCGATCAGCGACAGGCTGATCGACAGCACCGTGAAGCCGACTTCCCGGGCGCCGAGCAGCGCCGCGTCGAAGCGGTTCATGCCGGCCTCGATGTGGCGGGCGGTGTTTTCCAGCACCACGATCGCATCGTCGACGACGAAGCCGGTGGCCACCGTCAGCGCCATCAGCGACAGGTTGTTCAGCGAGAACCCCAGCAGGTGCATCACGCCGAAGGTGCCCAGCAGCGACACGATGGTCGCCACCGCCGGGATGAAGGTGGCGCGGGCGCTGCGCAGGAACACGCTCACTACCAGCACCACCAGCAGGATCGCGATGACCAGCGTCAGTTCCACTTCGTGCAGCGACGCACGGATGCTGCGGGTGCGATCGGAGGCCACCTCCAGCTTGATGTCCTTGGGCAGCGCCTCCTGCAGCGTCGGCAGCAGGTCCTTCACGCCGTCGACCGTCTCGATCACGTTGGCGCCGGGCTGCAAGGTCACCAGCACGATCACGGCGGGACTGCCGTTGAACAGCCCCATGGTGTTGATGTTCTCGACCCCGTCGCTGACTTCCGCCACGTCGCTCAGCCGCACTGCGGCCCCGTTGCGCCAGGCCACGACGAGGCTGCGGTAGTCGGAGGCAGACTTGCCGTTGTTGGCCATGCCGGTGCCGGTATAGATCTGCAGCCGCTGGCCCAGCACCTGGACGTCGCCCTTGGGCCGGTTGCCGGTGCCGGACTGGAGGGCCGCGCGCACGTCCTCCATGGAAATGCCGTAGCGGTTGAGCGAAAACGGGACCAGCTCCACCCGCACCGCAGGCTGCGAGCCGCCGCCGAGTTCGACGTCGCCGACGCCGGGCACCTGCGCGATCTTCTGCTGCATGAGGTTCGACACGGCGTCGTAGATCTGGCCGGGGCTGCGCGAGGGCGAGGTCAGCGCCAGGATCAGCACCGGCGCCGCCGACGGGTTCGCCTTGCGGTAGGTCGGGTTGCTGCGCAGGTTGCTCGGCAAGTCGCTGCGCGCCGCGTTGATCGCCGCCTGCACTTCACGGGCCGCCGCATCGACGTTGCGGTTCAGGTCGAACTGCAAGGTGACGCGGGTGCTGCCGTTGCCGCTGCTGGAGGTGATCTCGTTGACCCCGGCGATGGTCGCCAGCCGGCGCTCGAGCGGCGTGGCGACGCTGCTGGCCATGGTCTGCGGGCTGGCGCCCGGCAGGCTGGCCGACACGGAGATCACCGGATAGTCCACCTGCGGCAGCGAGGCCACCGGCAAGCGGAAGAAGGCCGCGATGCCGGCCAGCGCGATCCACACGGTGAGCAACACCGTGGCGACCGGCCGGCGGACAAAGGGGGCGGAGAGGTTCACTCGCCTGCCCCTGCCTCGCCAGCGAGGGGGCGCCGATCACTCGCTCTTCCGCTTGCGGAAGAGGCTTCGGCCGAGGGTGACTTCTTCCAGCGCCGCCCCAGGCGATCGAACCACAGATAGATCACCGGCGTGGTGAACAGCGTCAACAGCTGGCTCACGATCAGCCCGCCAAAGATCGCCAGGCCGAGCGGCCGGCGCAGCTCGGCGCCCTCGCCCCAGCCGAACATCAGCGGCAGCGCCGCGAACAGGGCCGCGAGCGTCGTCATCAGGATGGGCCGGAAGCGCATCAGCGCCGCCTGGTGGATCGCCTCCTGCGCCGGCTTGCCCTGCTGGCGCTCGGCGTCCAGGGCGAAGTCGATCATCATGATCGCGTTCTTCTTCACGATGCCGATCAGCAGGATGAT
>JAQGMY010000382.1 GCA_028292105.1 Ramlibacter sp. | reverse complement strand
CATGCAGGACGTGATGGGCGGACAGGTGCCGGTCATGTTCCTCGATCTCGCCTCCGGCCTGCCGATCATCAAGAGCGGCAAGGTCCGCGCACTCGCGGTCGGCTCGCCGACGCGCGCCCCGGCGATGCCCGACGTGCCGACGCTGAGCGAGCTGGGCGTGAAGAACGCCGAGGTGTTCGCGTTTCAAGGCTTGCTCGGCCCGGCCGGCATGCCCGCACCTGTGGTTGCACGGCTCAACCAGGAATTGAACAAGGCGCTGGCGGACCAAGCGGTGCTGAAGAAGTTCACCGACTTCGGCTTCGAGCCGGTGCGTCTCAGCCCGGAACAGTTCCGCTCCCTGGCACGGACCGAGGCGGCGCGCTGGGCGCCGGTGATCCGTGCGGCCAACGTCTCGCTGGACTGAAGATGGAGCAGTCCCTCCCGCGGCCGGTGCAGGGCCTGCACCATTTTGCCTGGCGCTGCCGCGACGCCGAGGAGACCAGGCGCTTCTACGAAGACCTGCTGGGTCTTCCCCTGGTGCACGTCATCAAGAAGGACCACGTGCCCAGCACGGGCGAATTCTGTCCGTACGTGCATATCTTCTTTCGCATGCAGGACGGCTCGTGCATCGCCTTCTTCGACCTGGGTGACAACACGGCGGCCCTGCCGTCGCCGAACACGCCGGCCTGGGTGAACCACATCGCCCTGCGCGTCGCCAGCCGCGACGACCTGCTCGCCATGAAGTCGCGGCTGGAGGCGCACGGCGTGGCGGTCGTGGGGATCACCGACCACGACGGCTACATCCACTCGATCTACTTCTTCGACCCCAACGGCTTCAGGCTGGAACTCACGGTGGAGGTTGCAGCGCCCGAGGTCGTGCAGGGCTACGCGGCCGAAGCGCACCAGGAGCTGGCGCGCTGGAACGTCGAGAAATCCGGTGCCACTGGTTCGGCCGGAGCCGCGGCATGACGGGCGCCGCGCCCACGCCAGGCGCAGGCCTGCGGCTGGCGACCCGTCGCAATGGACAGCGCGATGGTGAGTTGATGCTGGTGAATGCCGGCGCCAGCCACTGGGTCGCAGCGTCCGCCGGCCTGGCGCACGCGCCCACCTTGCAGGCGGTGCTGGACGACTGGGCGTCGATGGCGCCGGCGCTGGAGCGCTTTGGCGCGCAGCTCGATGCCGGCGGGTGGTCGGGTGCGCCAGGGTTCGACGCCGCCCAGTGCATGGCGCCGCTGCCGCGGGCCTACCAATGGGCGGACGCGTCGGTGTACCGCAACCATGCGCGCCTGATCTACCAGTGGCGCAAGGAACCGATCCCGCCGCGTTACGAGCAGGAGCCGCTGGTGTACCAGGGCGGCTCGGACGTGCTGCTCGGGCCGCAGGACGACATCGTCGCAGTGGACGAGGCGCACCAGATCGACCTGGAGGCCGAAGTCGCGGTGATCACGACGGATGTGCCGATGGGAAGCTCGGCCGCGCAAGCCGCGGACTGCATCGCGCTGGTCGTGCTGTTGAACGACGTCTCGCTGCGCGGCCTGATCCCGGGCGAACTCGCCAAGGGCTTCGGCTTCTACCAGAGCAAGCCGGCGTCGTCCTTTGCGCCACTGGCAGTGACGCCGGCGGCACTCGGTGCCGCGTGGAAGGACGGCATGCTGGACCTGCCGGTGCGCATCGAGGTCAACGGCCAGTGGTTCGGTGCGCCGCACGCGAACGCCGAGGCGATCTTCAACTTCCCGCAGATCCTCGCCCACCTCGCGCGCACCCGCAGCCTGGCCGCCGGCAGCATCGTCGGTGCCGGGACCATCAGCAACGCGGATCCGGCGGCGGGCAGCGCCTGCATCACCGAAGCGCGCGTGCGCCAGCAGCTCGCCGGGGTGCCGGAATCCGGCTTGGTGCCCTACCTGCGCCACGGTGACCGGGTGCGTATCGAAGCGCTGGAGTCGGACGGCCGCACCGTCTTCGGCGCGATCGACCAGCGCGTCAGCGTGCGCACGCCGCGCTGACCAAGGAGGGCAAGGTCGCGGCGAACGGATGCCCTCCGGGGGGTCTTGAACCGGCAGGCGCCGCCCCTAACTTTTCTTCCGTCAGGGGCCGCCGGATCGGCCGGCACCCCGCCATCGAAGCACTGTTGAAAGGAGGTTTGTAGCTATGTTCTTCGCACCTGCTCTGAAACGGAACGCCGTGTCGGCGCCGAAGCAGAACACCGAGGATCTCGGCTTCGAACGCTTCATGAGCAATGCGTTCAGGAGCCTCGTCCCGGGCTTCCACGACATGCAGGAAGACGACCAGACCTGGACCGTGACCATCGACGTCCCGGGAGTGGCGCGCAACCAGTTGGGCGTGAACGTCGTCGGCAACCGCGTCGACATCCAGACGACGCAGGAGGCCCCGCGGCGCGTCCAGGCCACTTACGAGCTGCCCGGCGAGATCGACGCCGACAAGTCGGAAGCCAGGCTGCAAGACGGCGTGCTGACGCTCAAGCTGGCGAAGGTCGAGTCCGCGATGGCGCGGCAGATCAAGATCAGCTGAAGCAGCAGCGGCCAGCACGGGTCGCATGGACCGGGCGGTGTTCCGCCCGGTCCTTTCTTGCCTAGGCAAGCACCGCGCGTCCCGCCAGCACGAAGGCGACCGCCTCCGAGAACGAACGAACCACCAGGTCGACTTGCCCGGCGACAGCGGCGTCATCGGCAACGGCATCCTCGAGCGGCAGCTTGATCGTCAACAGCATCGCTTGCGGCTGCGAGATCCGCAGGTCGCGCACTGCGGCTTGCCATGCGGCGTGGTGTTCCTTGAGCGGGTAAGCGAGGAACACCGTCGACACACCACTGGTCCGCTGCGACTCCGGCGTCTCAGGGCTGGCTGCGGGTGCCGGGATGCGCGCCTGCACGCCTTCGTCGCGCAGCGCCTGGAGCAGGAGCTGCGACAGCAGGTCCTCGCGCACCGAGCCGAGACTCACGCACAGCACGGCAGCGCCCGCAGGAACCGCGGTGGCTCCCTGCCACCGGCCCAGCCGCTGCCCGCGCACCTCGTGCAGGTGCGCGCCGACGTTCGCATCCAGCAGCGACGTCGAGCGGCGCCTGCGGCTGGCACCTTCGTGCGGCTTGACCGCTCTCAGCGACTGGGCGACGGTTGCGATGGTGAGGCGGATGCGGTCCTGCTGCTCGCCGCCGATGCGGCCGGCGCGGAAATCGGTGGCGGCCAGCGCCAGCCCGGGCAACAGGATCTGGTCGCAATAGCGCGCAAAGTTGCTGCGCCGCAGGTAGACCCGGGCCGCGGCGAC
>JAQGMY010000378.1 GCA_028292105.1 Ramlibacter sp. | reverse complement strand
GACAACCTGTGGCACCTCGGCAAGGTGCGGGCCGGCACCATGCTGCCGGCCATCGAAGGCCCGGCCTGGGGTTATCGCTGGCGGGCCCGCTTCAGCGTGCGGCATGTGCGCAAGAAGGAAACCGTGCTGGTGGGTTTCCACGAGCGCAAGAGCCGCTACGTGGCCGACATCCGCGAGTGCCACGTCGTGCCCAGGCACGTCAGCGACCTCTTGCTGCCGCTGCGGGCGCTGATCGGCGCCATGGATGCCATCGAGACCTGCCCGCAGATCGAGCTGGCCTGCGGCGACACGGTGACTGCCCTGGTGCTGCGGCACCTGGAGCCGCTCAGCGCCGGCGACCTGGCCAGGCTGCGCGCCTTTGCCCAGGAGCATCCCGGCGTGCAATGGTGGCTGCAGGCCAAGGGACCGGACACGGTAAAGCTGCTGGACGAGGGCAGCGAGCCCCTGGCGTATGCGTTACCCGAGTTCGGCATCACGATGCCCTTCCGGCCGACGGATTTCACCCAGGTCAACCCACACATCAACCGGGTGCTGGTGGAGCGCGCGGTCCGCCTGCTCGATGCGCAGCCCGACGAGCGCGTGATCGACTGGTTCTGCGGCCTGGGCAACTTCACGCTGCCGCTGGCAAGCCGGGCGGGTCAGGTGCTGGGCATCGAAGGCAGCGAGGCGCTGGTCGCGCGCTCGCGTGAAAACTACGAGCTGAACCAGTCCGGCCGGTCCAGCCCCCTGGCACCCACCACCTTCGTCGCCCGCAACCTGTTCGAGATGACGCCGCAGCAGCTGGTGGCCGATGGCCCCGCCGGTCGCTGGCTGGTCGACCCGCCGCGGGAAGGCGCCTTCGCGTTGTCGAAGGCGCTGGTCGACCTGCAACAGGACCCCGCCCTGAGGGGCGCCTGGACCGCGCCCCGGCGCATCGTCTACGTCAGCTGCAACCCGGCGACGCTGGCGCGCGATGCCGGGTTGCTGGTGCACCAGGGCGGCTACACCTGCAGCCACGCAGGCGTCGTCAACATGTTTCCGCATACGGCGCACGTGGAGTCGATCGCCGTCTTCGACCTCGCCAACGAAAACGGGGCCTGAAGGCCCCGTTCTTGTGCAGCCTTGCGGCCGGTCGCCAGCTCAGTCGTCGCCGGAAGTCAGCCCCAGGATCGCCAGCAGGCTCTGGAAGATGTTGAACAGGTCCAGGTAGATGGCCAGCGTGGCGCTGATGTAGTTGGTTTCGCCGCCGTCGATGACCTGCTTCAGGTCGTACAGCATGAACAGGCTGAAGATGCCGATCGCCAGCGTCGACAGCACCAGCATGCCCATGCTGGAGCCGACGAAGACGTTGATGATCGCGCCGACGATCAGCACCAGGGCGCCGGCGAACAGCCACTTGGACAGGCCCGACAGGTCGCGCTTGATCACGGTGGCCAGCGTGGCCATCACGAAGAACACGCCGGCCGTGCCGCCGAAAGCGGTCATCACCAGGCTGGGCCCGTTCTTGAAACCGAGCACCATCGCGATCATCCGCGACAGCATCAGGCCCATGAAGAAGGTGAAGGCCAGCAGCACCGGCACGCCGGCGGCAGAGTCCTTGGTTTTCTGGATGGCGTACATGAAGCCGAAAGCGCCGCCCAGGAAGACGATCAGCCCCAGCCCTCCCGTGAGGGCACGGGTGATGCCGGTGCTGACGCCAAGCCAGGCGCCCAGGACAGTCGGGATCAGGCTGAGCGCGAGCAGCCAGTAGGTGTTGCGCAGCACCTTGTTGCGCTGGTCGACGGACAGCGTGCTGCCGTAGGAATAGGACGGGGCGGTTGGTAGCGGGTCGTTCATGGCGGCCTCCTTGTGCCTTGCGGCAGTAGATGAGTGCATTCTAGGCGGGTTCAATAGCGCAGCGCCACGGCGTTATGCTTGCGCTTTCGAACTGCTGTCCACCTCCATGAAGACCAAATCCGTCCTTGAGATCGCCGACGTCAAGACCATCGCTGCCGCCGCCGAGGCCGAAGCCATGGCCAACAAGTGGGCCGTGAGCATCGCGATCGTCGACGATGGCGGCCACCTGCTGTGGCTGCAAAGGCTGGACGGCGCCGCCCCGATCTCCGCGCAGATCGCTCCGGCCAAAGCGCGTACGGCGGCGCTGGGCCGCCGCGAAAGCCGCGTCTACGAAGAGATGATCAATGCCGGCCGGGTGTCGTTCCTGAGCGCGCCCGGGCTGGACGGCCTGCTGGAAGGTGGCGTCCCGATCATGAGGGACGGCCAGTGCATCGGCGCGGTCGGCGTGAGCGGCGTCAAGTCCACCGAGGATTCGCAGATCGGCCGCGCCGGGATCGCGGCGCTCGGCCTGTAGCGATCCGGATCCCCGCCTGTTGGGCGGCGATGACGCTGCGCGTCACTTGGTGAGGATCAGCTTGCCCAGGCGCGTGGCCTGCAGGCGATAGACCTCGCCGTTGTGCGCGATCTCCACCAGCCGGCGCCCCCGCAGCAGCAGTTCGCTGGGCAGCGGCGCGGGCCGCTGGGCCGGCGAGCCGTCCTGGGGCCCCTCGGCCTGGATTGCCGCCGCCGCGGGCTGGCTGGCATCGCCGTTCATTTCGCTTGCGGCTCCGTGATGAAGCCGATCTTGCGCAGGCCCGCTCGCTGGGCGGCGGCCAGCGCTTGCGCCACGCGGTCGTACCGCGCCTCCTTGTCGCCGCGCAGATGGAGTTCCGGTTGCGGGTTGCGCTTGGAAGCTTCCTGCAGCCGCGGCTCGAGTTCGCTTTCCGCCACCGGCTGTTCGTTCCAGAAGTACTGGCCCTGTGCATCGACCGACAGCCGGATGGTTTCCGGCTTGGTGTCCTGCGGCGCACTGCTGGCGCGAGGCAGGTCGATGTTGACGGAATGCTTCATCACGGGGACCGTGATGATGAAGATGATCAGCAGCACCAGCATGACGTCGACCAGCGGCGTCATGTTGATCTCGTTCATCACCTCGTCGGTATCGTCCTGGGTGCCGAAGGCCACGATCAGGTCCCTTTCTTCATCGGCACGACCTTGTTGCTGCTGGCGGAAGAGACGCGCGCGCCGGTGACGAAGTAGGCGTGCAGGTCGTGGGCGAAGCGGTTCAGCTTGTGCAGCACCGACTTGTTGCCGCGCACCAGCGCGTTGTAGCCCAGCACCGCCGGGATGGCGACGGCGAGGCCGAGCGCCGTCATGATCAGCGCCTCGCCGATGGGACCGGCCACCTTGTCGATCGTGGCCTGGCCGGCGGCGCTGATGGCCATCAGTGCGTGATAGATGCCCCACACCGTGCCGAACAGGCCGACGAAGGGCGCGGTCGATCCCACCGACGCCAGCACCGCGAGCCCACCTTGCAGCCGCGACGTCGACTCGTCGATCGAATTGCGCAGCGTGCGGGTCAGCCACTCGCTGGCGGCCATGGAGTCGTGCAGTTGGGCCTGGGCGTTGTGGTGGGCCGCGGCTTCGCGGCCTTCCAGCGCCAGCGCGCGGAAGGGGTTGGCCGGGTCCGTGCCCAGCTTGTTCAGGCCGTCGGCGAAGTCGGCCGCATGCCAGAAGCTTTCGATCTGGCGCGACTGGCTCGCGTAGCGCCGCAGGTCCAGTGCCTTCAGGATGATCACCATCCACGAGGCGAGCGACATCACGAGCAGGAGCAGGGCGACGCTGCGGGTGACGATGTCGCCCTGGGCCCAGAGGTGGGAAAGTCCGGAATCGTTGATGTTCATTGCTGGCTGCCTTGCTTACTTGGTGATTTCCCACTTGATCGGGACGTTGACCCACATCGCCTCGGCGACGCCCCCGCGCTTGCCGGGTACGTAGCGCCAGCTGCGCAGGGCGGTTTCCAGCGCCGCCTGGTCCAGGCGCGGGAAGCCGCTCGACTTCGCCACCTGTGCGTCCTGTGCCTTGCCGTCGGGGCCGACCAGAACGCGCACCGTGGTGGTCCCTTCCTCGCCCAGCTTGAAGCTGGTGCGCGGATAGGGCGGGGCCGGGTTGTGCAGGTAGTCCGCATCGGTGCTCGGCAACTCCACCTTCGCTGTGGGCGCCGGAGCCGGGGCCGGCGCGGGCGCGGGAGCTGCAGCCACCGGGGCGCTGATGGGTGGCGTGGGAGGCTGTGGCTCGGTGATCCCCGTGGGGGCGTTCGGTGCCGGCGTGGGGTCGTTGATGGCAACCGGGCGCGGCGCCGGCGGCGCAGTGGGTGCGGTCTTGCGCACCACCGGCTTTTCCGGCTTCGGCTCGACCGGTCTGGGCACCGGCGCTGGCGGCGGTGCCTGCACCTTCGGCGGCTCGATCATGGCGCTGAGCAACTCCACCGGCACCACCACTTCGACGGCCCGCCGCAGCAGGCCGGTCTGCAGCGCGTACAGGCCGCCGACGTGCAGCAAAACCACCGTGCCCGCGATCAGGACGTTACGGGAGACGGGCGGGCGGTCGCGGGATGCGGGGAAGGTCGTCATGGTCGGCGGCGGGAACCCGCCGCGGTGCTCGGAGGACGCCGGATCAGGCCGCCGCGACGGACTGCGGCCAGGCTACGACGGTGGTCTCGCAATGCAGCGCCGCCACGTTGTGGCCGCTGGTGCACTGCTCGACCACGTCGCGTGCACAACCTTCACAGCGACCGCACTGCGTGGCCACGCCCAGTTCGAACTGGATGTCGTCGAAGCTCATGCCGGCACGGGCGTGACGGGCGATTTCGCGGTCGGAGACTCGGCGGCAGACACAGACGATCATGGTGGGTCGGGTGCGGTGTAGGACTGGACGCAGTATAAATGCGAATCCTTCTCATTGGCAATTGCCGTGAGAAATCCAGGGCCATGCCATGGCGCCAGGATGGCGCGACAGCAGGCCGGGCGAGATGGCCGCCAGGTTGTCCAGGCCGCACTGGGCCATCGCCAGCTCCAGCTCGTCGCGCAGCAGCCTCAGCACGTGCGCGGCCCCGGCGGCGCCCGCCGCTGCCAGCCCATGCAGGGCGGGGCGGCCAACGAGCACGGCGCGGGCACCCAAGGCCAGTGCCCGCAGCACGTCGATGCCGCTGCGCACGCCGCCATCCACCAGCAGCGGCAGGCGGTCACCGACCGCTTCAGCGATCCGGGCCAGGGCCGCGGCGCTCGACGTGGCGCCGTCCAGCACCCTGCCGCCGTGGTTGGAGACGACGAGCGCCGCGACGCCGGCACCGGCCGCCTCGATCGCGTCGTCGGGGTGCAGCACACCCTTGAGGATCAGCGGCAGGCTGGTCCGGGACCGCAGCCAGGCGACATCGTCCCAGCCCGGGGGGGTGAAAGTCGCCTTCGGGTCCAGGTGAACCGCCCGTAGACCGGGCGGCAATTGCAGGGGCCGGGCAGCCCGGACGGCGGCGTCCACCGTCAGCACCAGCGCTTCGTAGCCGGCCGCCTCGGCGCGGCGCACGAGTGCGAGAGTCGCTTCGCGATCCTGCAGCAGGTAGAGCTGGAACCACAGCGGGCCGCGCGACGGCTCGCTGCCGACCGCCTGCGCCACCGCTTCCATGGAGATGCTGGATTGCGTGGCGAGCACCATGCCGGCGCCTTGCATTGCGGCGGCAAGGCTCATGCCGAGCTCGCCATCCGCGTGCGCGATCGCCTGCAGCGCCATCGGCGCGACCAGCAGCGGCGAAGGCCATTGGCGCCCCAGCAGCTCGACCCGCGTATCGACCTTCGCCACGGGGCGTAACACGCGTGGAACGAGGGCGAGGGCGTCCCACGCCTGCCGGTTGCCACGGCGCGTGGCGCCCTTGCCGGCCTGGTCGTCGATGAAATTCCAGGCCTGCGGATCCAGCCGCGCGCGTGCATGGGCCTCGTAGTCGGCGGGCGTACGCACGCCCGCCGGCAAGGGCTCCAGGGCGCCGACCCGGTTCATGTGTCCGCCCACATGCGCAGGAGGTTGTGGTACGTCCCGGTCAGGGCGACAGTGGCCGGGTCGTCCCCGTGCTCGGTGCGCACCCGCACGATGGCGTCATCCAGCTCCAGCAGCAGCTGGCGCTGCTCGGCGCTGCGCACCATGCTTTCGATCCAGAAGAAGCAGGCCAGGCGGGCGCCGCGCGTGACCGGCGTGACTTCGTGGATGCTGGTGCCCGGATAAAGAACCGCGTGGCCTGCCGGAAGCTTGACGTGCCGCGCCGGCCCGCC
>JAQGMY010000334.1 GCA_028292105.1 Ramlibacter sp. | reverse complement strand
CGTCACTGGGTTGATCCGGCTCACTTCGTTTGCCTTGTTTTGTTCATTCAACTGAAATCATCATGAACGCTCCCGCCATCACCGCCCACTCCAGCCCCGCCAGGGCGCCCGGCCGGTCGCTGGCCGCGTGGTGGCAGGCGCTGCCGCTGACGGCGGTGTTCGTGCTGTTTTTCCTGATCCCGCTGGCGCTGATCCTGATGGTCAGCTTCTGGGACTTCAACGAGTACGAGCTGCTGCCCGGCTTCACCTTTAAAAACTACGTCTCGATCTTCGAGGGCTGCGGCAACACGTCCGAGATGTGCGTGACCTTCAAGACCTACCTGTCCACCTTCAAGTTCAGCTTCCTGGTCTGGCTGATCACGTTGGTGACCGGCTTCGCGGTGTCGTATTTCCTGGCCTTCCATGTGCGCTCGCAGGGCGTGCAGACGCTGCTCTTCGTGCTGTGCACGATTCCGTTCTGGACCTCCAACGTGATCCGCATGATCTCGTGGGTGCCGCTGCTGGGCCGCAACGGGCTGGTCAACCAGAGCCTGGTCGGCCTGGGCGTGGTGAACCAGCCGATCGAGTGGCTGCTGTTTTCCGACTTTTCGGTGGTGCTGGCATTTGTCCACCTCTACACCATGTTCATGATCGTGCCGATCTTCAATTCCATGATGCGCATCGACCGCAGCCTGATCGAAGCCGCCAACGACAGCGGCGCCTCGGGCTGGCAGACGCTGTGGAACGTCATCATTCCGCTGTCGCGCACCGGCATCATCATCGGCTCGATCTTCGTCATCACCATCGTGATGGGCGACTTCGTGACCATCGGCGTGATGGGCGGCCAGCAGATCGCCTCCATCGGCAAGATCATCCAGGTGCAGACCTCTTACCTGCAGTTCCCGCTGGCGGCGGCCAATGCGGTGATCCTGCTTGCGCTGGTCTTGATGATCATCTGGTCGCTGACCCGTCTGGTCGATATCCGCAAGGAGCTTTGAAATGCAAGCCGACCAACGCCCCGCCGCCTTCTGGTTCCTGGCCCTTTTTTTCGCGCTGTTCGTGCTGTTTCTGTACGGCCCGATGCTGGTCATCGTGGTGCTGAGCTTCCAGGGCCCCGAAGGCGGGCTGACCTTTCCGCTGCGCGGCGTATCGCTGCACTGGTTTGCCAGGCTGGCCGAAGGGCTGGGCGTGGTCGATATCGGCGCGGCCCTGTGGCGCTCGCTGGGCCTGGGCCTGGCGGTGATGGGGTTCACCGTGGTGTTCTCGGTGCTGGCCGGGCTGGCGTTTCGCAAGAAGCTGGCCGGCGGCAATCTTTTGTTCCTGGTGGTGGTGGCCAGCCTGATCATGCCGTCCATCATTGTGTCGCTGGGCATCGGTCTGGAATTCCGGCTGCTGGATACCGGCATCAAGCAGACGCTCGAAACCCTGGGCATGACCGGCGCGCTGGAAGACTACGGCACGGCGCTCGGCCTGTTCACCTCGGCGCTCGGCGCCCACCTGACCTGGACGCTGCCATTTGGCCTCTTGATCATGTTCGCCATCTTCAACCGCTTCAACCCGGCTTATGAAGAGGCCGCGCGCGATC
This sequence comes from Ramlibacter sp., assembly GCA_028292105.1. Taxonomy (GTDB): domain Bacteria; phylum Pseudomonadota; class Gammaproteobacteria; order Burkholderiales; family Burkholderiaceae_C; genus Ramlibacter. Next base: position 1,381 of record JAQGMY010000334.1, on the reverse strand, counting down.
TGGGCGCCACGCCGTGGCAGGGATTTCGCCATGTGGTGCTGCCGCTGATCGCGCCTTCTGTCGTCGGCATCGGCATGTTCGGCTTCACCCTGAGTTGGGACGAAATCGCCCGCACCTCGCAGGCCATCGGCGATGTCAACACCCTGCCACTGGAGCTGCAGGGCCTGACCAGCACCGTCACCACGCCGTCGATCTATGCGCTGGGCACGGTCACCACCGTGGTGTCGCTGCTGGTCATGGGCCTGGCGATGGGCCTGGCCTGGTGGCTGGGCCGCAGGCAAAATAAGAGCGCCTGATGAAAACTCCAGCCCCGCTCGCACTTACCGCGCCGGCCCTGGCCTTGAGCGACAGCGACATCTACGAGCGCGTAATGTCGGCCATTCTCGATCACCGGCTGCCGCCCGGCACCAAGCTGGTCGAGGACAAGCTGGCCAGTGCCTTCGGCGTTTCGCGCACCCGCATCCGACCGGTGCTGGCGCGCCTGGCCAATGAACAGGTCGTCACCCTCGCGCCCCATCGCGGCGCCACCATCACCCAGCCGACCGAGCAGGAGGCCCGCGAGGTGTTCGAGGTGCGGCGCATGATCGAACCCACGCTGCTGGCACTGTTCATCGCCAGTGCCAGCGCAGCCGATGTGGCCCAGCTCAGGCAGTGCATCGACGAGGAGGAAACCGCCCGCCTGGCCGGCGACATGCGCCGCGCCATCCGGCTGTCGGGCGATTTTCATCTTTTGATCGCCGAGCGCGCCGGCCATCACACGCTGGGCCGCATCCTGCGCGAACTGATCTCGCGCACCTCGCTCATCCTGATGGCCTACAGCGTGGCCCATGACCGGATTCGGGAAGAAGCCACCACCTGCGGCTGCGTTGAACACCGCGCCCTGCTCGACGCCATTCGCCTGCGCGACCCGGTCGAAGCGCAGCGCCGCATGCGCGCGCACCTGACGCGGCTGGAATCGCAGCTGCAGTTCACCGTGCCGGTCGAAGCACCGCCGGATGTGTCCACGCTGTTCGCGCTGGCGGCCTGAAGCTCCGATGCGCAGGCTCCTGGTCATCAACCCCAATACCTCCGCGTGGGTCAGCGAGCTGCTCACCGCCCATGTCCAGGCAGCAGCCGGCCCGCAGGTAGAGGTGCGCACCGCCACCGCCCGCTTCGGGGCGCCCTATATTTCGGATGAAGCCAGCTATGCGGTCGGCGCGCACGCCGCGCTCGACGCCTGGGCCGCCGCACTGGCCGGCAGGCCCGGCCAGCCGCGGCAGGCTGGCGAAGGGCCCGATGCAGTGCTGATCGGCTGCTTTGGCGACCCCGGCCTGCTGGCTATGCGCGAAAGATGCCCGGTGCCGGTCACCGGGCTGGCCGTGGCATCCTTCATCGAGGCCGC
>JAQGMY010000326.1 GCA_028292105.1 Ramlibacter sp. | reverse complement strand
CATGCAGAGCCTTACTTGCGCGGCGGCGGAACGTCCGTGCAGGTTCCGTGGGCGATCTCGGCCGCCATGCCTATGCTTTCGCCCAGCGTCGGGTGCGGGTGGATCGTCTTGCCGATGTCGATCTCGTCGGCGCCCATCTCGATGGCGAGCGCGACCTCGCCGATCATGTCGCCCGCATGCGTGCCGACGATGCCGCCGCCGAGGATGCGGTGCGTCTGCGCATCGAACAGCAGCTTGGTGAAGCCTTCGTCGCGCGTGTTGGCGATGGCGCGGCCGGAAGCCGACCAGGGGAAATGGCCCTTCTTGATGGCGATGCCTTCCGCCTTGGCCTGGTCCTCGGTGAGGCCGACCCACGCCACTTCCGGATCGGTATAGGCGACGCTCGGGATCACGCGGGCGTTGAACGTCGAGTTCTCGCCCGCGGCCACCTCGGCGGCGACGTGCGCTTCGTGCACCGCCTTGTGGGCCAGCATCGGCTGGCCGACGATGTCGCCGATGGCGAAGATGTGCGGCACGTTGGTCCGCATCTGGATGTCGACCGGGATGAAGCCGCGGTCCGTGACGTTCACGCCGGCCTTGTCGGCGCCGATCTTGTTGCCGTTCGGCGTGCGGCCCACCGCCTGCAGCACGAGGTCGTACAGCTGCGGTTCCTTGGGTGCCTGCTCGCCTTCGAAGCGCACCAGGATGCCTTCCTTCGTGGCTTCGGCCCCCACGGTCTTCGTCTTCAACATGATGTTGTCGAAGCGCGGCGTGTTCATCTTCTGCCACACGCGCACCAGGTCGCGGTCCGCGCCCTGCATCAGGCCGTCCAGCATCTCGACCACGTCGAGGCGCGCGCCGAGCGTGGAGTACACCGTGCCCATTTCCAGCCCGATGATGCCGCCGCCGAGGATCAGCATGCGCTTCGGCTCGGTCGCCAGGTCGAGGGCGCCGGTGGAATCGACGACGCGCGGGTCCTTGGGCATGAAGGGCAGGTGCACGGCCTGCGAGCCGGCCGCGATGATCGCGTGCTTGAAGCGGATCACCTGCTTCTTGCCGGTCGTTTCCCGGCCGGTGCCGGTGGATTCCTCCACCTCGAGGTGATAGGCATCGAGGAAGGTGCCGACGCCGCGCACGGTGGTCACCTTGCGCATCTTGGCCATGGCGGCCAGGCCGCCGGTCAGCTTGCCGACGACCTTGTCCTTGTGCGCCTTGAGCATGCCGCGGTCGATGGTCGGCTTGCCGAAGCTGATGCCGAGCGATCCCATGTGGCTCGCCTCGTCGATCACGGCCGCCACGTGCAGCAGCGCCTTCGACGGGATGCAGCCGACGTTGAGGCACACGCCGCCCAGGGTGGCGTAACGCTCGACCAGCACGGTCTTCATGCCGAGGTCGGCGGCGCGGAAAGCGGCCGAATAGCCGCCGGGTCCGGCGCCGAGGACCAGCATCTCGCATTCGAGGTCGACGCCACCGGAGTAGCTGCCGACAACTGGCGCGACTTGGCTCCCTCCCCCTCCGGGGGAGGGCTGGGATGGGGGCGCTGCCGCCGGTCTGGGCGCAGCTTGCACTGGCGCAGCAGCAGCACCGGCGGTGGCTTCCACCATCAGCAGCACGCTACCTTCTGCGACCTTGTCGCCGACATTCACCCGCATTTCCTTCACCACGCCGGCGTGGCTCGAAGGGATCTCCATGGAAGCCTTGTCGCTTTCCACCGTGATCAGCGACTGCTCGGGCTTGATCGTGTCACCGACTTTCACCAGCACCTCGATCACGGCCACTTCCTTGAAGTCCCCGATGTCGGGGACCTTCACTTCCGTCAGGGAACTCATTTCGGTTCCTTCGTTTTCAGCGAAAAGATGTCGCAGGGGGGAGCGGAGTTGCGGTCGAACTCGCAACCGGCGGCGATGCCGGCTTCGGCGACTTCCTTGGCGGTCCTGGCCTTCGGGTAGGCAGCGTGCATGGCGCCCAGGGCAAAACTGCGCCCCGAACCGATGCCCCAGAACTCCTTGAACTCGAAGACTTCGCGGTAGCTGTACAGCCCGAAGATGCCGGCGGCGTTGGCGATCACCACGCTGAACTGGCTGGACTCGTAGGGGTCGCTGTCCTCCTCCTTGGTCTGCAGGAAGAAGTTGTCCTTCAGGTAGGGATGGAGCTTGGTGAAGGTGTCGAACACGTCGTCCTTGCTGCCGAGCTTGAGAATCTCGCGCGGCATCGAGCCCATGGCCTTGCGCAGCACCGGGAAGTGCGCGACGGTGCCGGCCATCCCGATGTAGCTGGGGCCTTCCTCGGTCTCGACCTTGAAGATTTTCGTGTTGTCCTCGAAACGGTGCGCGAGGCGGGTGTCGCCGAAGGTCACCAGGGTGTCGGCCGCGATGGCGATCTGCCCGGCTTTCTTCACCACCACTACTGTTGTCATCGAATTTTGCTGGTTCTTAGAGGAGCACGCGGCGGAAGTCCGCCAGGATCTGTCCCAGGTAGGCGTTGAAACGCGCCGCGCTCGCGCCGTCGATGACCCGGTGATCCCACGACAGCGACAGCGGCAGCATCAGCTTGGGCTGGAACTGCTTGCCATCCCAGACCGGTTCGGTCCGGCTTCTGCAGACCCCGAGGATAGCGACTTCCGGTGCGTTGATGATCGGCGTGAAGTAACGACCTCCGATACCGCCGAGCGACGAAATCGTGAAAGTCGCCCCTGACATGTCCGCGGGGCCGAGCTTGCCGTCGCGCGCCTTCTTGGCCAGCTCGCCCATTTCCTGGCTGATCTGCAGCACGCCTTTCTTGTCGGCGTCCTTGACCACGGGCACGACCAGGCCGTTCGGCGTGTCGGCCGCAAAACCGATGTGGTAGTAGCTCTTGAGGACCAGTTCCTCGCCGTCCAGCGAGCTGTTGAATTCGGGGAATTTCTTCAGGGCGGCAACACAGGCCTTGATGAGGAAGCCCAGCATCGTCACCTTGATGCCCGACTTCTCGTTTTCCTTGTTGGTGGCGACGCGGAAAGCTTCGAGGTCGGTGATGTCGGCGTCGTCGTGGTTGCAGACGTGCGGGATCATCACCCAGTTGCGGTGCAGGTTGGCGCCGCTGATCTTCTTGATGCGCGACAGCGGCTTGCGCTCGACCGGGCCGAACTTGGCGAAGTCGACCTTGGGCCACGGCAGCAGTCCCAGCGCTGCACCACCGCCAGCGGCCGGCGCTTTCGCGGCCGACGCCTTGGTCTGCGCCTGTCCGGACATCACCTGCTTGGTGAAGGCCTGCACGTCATCCTGCGTGATGCGGCCCTTGGGGCCGGACCCTTTGACTTCCTCGAGCGGCACGCCGAGCTCGCGGGCGAACTTGCGCACCGAGGGCGAGGCATGCGGGAGGCTGCCGCCAGGCGCGGCGGGTTGGTGCGGCGGCAGGGCCGCTGTGGGAGGCACGCGGTCGGCCGTGGCGGCAGGTGCGCTCTGCGAGTAGGAGTCGCCGATGGTGCCGGGCTGCTGCGGGCTCGCAGCCGGCGCCGGTGCGGCGGGTTCGGGCGCGCTGGCCGTGCCGCTACCTTGCAGCACTGCCAGCAGGTCGCCGATGTTGACGACATCGCCGATCTTCACCTTCAGCTCCTGCACGACACCGGCGGCCGAGGACGGAATCTCCATGGACGCCTTGTCCGACTCCACGGTGATCAGCGACTGCTCCACCTTCACCGCATCGCCGGGCTTCACCAGGATCTCGATGACCGAGACGTCCTTGAAGTCGCCGATGTCCGGCACCTTGACCTCGATGAGACCCCCCTCGCCCTGGCCCTGTCCCGCAGGGGCGGGAGAGGGAGAAGGTGCAGGAGCGGTCGCTTGCGCAGGGGCAGCGGCTCCCTCGTTCTTCTGGGCAGAGGGCTGGGGCGGCGGACTGGCGGCGCCGGCAGGGACCTCCAGCACGGCAATCACCGTGCCTTCGGCAACCTTGTCTCCCAACTTGACCCGCAGTTCCTTGAGCACACCGGCATGGCTGCTCGGGATCTCCATGGAAGCTTTGTCGGATTCGACGGTAAGCAGCGACTGCTCGACCTTGACCGTGTCGCCCGGCAGCGCCAGCAGTTCGATGACCGCGACTTCCTTGAAGTCCCCGATGTCGGGGACCTTCACTTCGACCAGTGCCATGTTTCTTGTTCTCCGTGCCCGCGCTCGGGCGTTCTTGTTGTGTGGGGCGGCGGGATGCTCAGGCGTGGAGCGGGTTGACCTTGTCTGCCTTGATGCCGTAGCGATGGATGGCTTCCGCCACCTTGGCGACCGGCACGGTGCCCTCTTCCGCCAGCGCCTTCAGCGCGGCCACGACGATGTAGTGGCGGTTGACCTCGAAGTGTTCGCGCAGCTTGCTGCGGAAGTCGCTGCGGCCGAACCCGTCGGTGCCCAGGACCTTGTAGGCCCGGCCCTGGGGGATGAAGGCGCGGATCTGGTCGACATAGGTCTTGATGTAGTCGGTCGCGGCGACCACCGGCCCGGGATGGCGCTCCAGCTGCTGCGACACGAAGGGCACGCGCGGCGTGGCCGTGGGATGCAGCATGTTGTAGCGGTCGCAGTCCAGGCCGTCGCGGGCCAGCTCGTTGAAGCTCGGGCAGCTCCAGACGTCCGCGTGCACGCCCCAGTCCTTGCGCAGCAGTTCCTGGGCGGCGATCGACTCGCGCAGGATGGTGCCGCTGCCCAGCAGCTGCACGCGCGTCTTGCCTTCGTCACCCGGGTTGCACAGGTACATGCCCTTGACGATCTGCTCCTCGGTGCCGGGCTGCAGGCCGGGCATGGAGTAGTTCTCGTTGAGCAGCGTGATGTAGTAGTAGACGTTCTCCTGCCGCTCCACCATGCGCTTGAGGCCGTCGTGCATGATCACCGCCACTTCGTGGGCGAAGGTCGGGTCGTAGCTCACGCAGTTGGGGATCGTCTGCGCCAGCACGTGGCTGTGGCCGTCCTCGTGCTGCAGGCCCTCGCCGTTGAGCGTGGTCC
>JAQGMY010000296.1 GCA_028292105.1 Ramlibacter sp. | reverse complement strand
CACCCCTTGATCGTCCACGTGCCGGATGCGCAGGCGGCGTCCCGCTTCGCGGCGGCCATCCCGCCGGTCGCGCAAAAGCTGATGGATGCTTTCTGGCCGGGCCCGCTGACGCTGATCCTGCCGCGGCGGCCGGAAGTCGGCGCCGCCGCCGCCGGAGGGCAGGCTTCCATCGGCCTGCGCTGCCCGGCACACCCGGTTGCGCATGCGTTGCTGCTGGCGTGCGCTGCAGCGACGCCGCCCGTGTACGGCCTGGCCGGGCCGAGTGCGAACCGCTTCGGCCGCGTCAGCCCGACGACGGCCGCACATGTCGCTGCCGAGTTCGACCCCGACCTGCTGGTACTCGACGGCGGCGCCACCGCCATCGGCATCGAGTCCGCCATCGTCGATTGCACGCGCGGCCAGCCCGTGCTGCTGCGCCCGGGCACCCTGACCCGGGCCGCCATCGAAGCGGCCTGCGGCGAGCGGCTCTGGCTGCCCGACGAGATGGCCGACGCGGCACCGCGCGCCTCCGGCACCCTGGAGGCGCACTACGCACCCGAAGCCAAGGTGCGCCTGATGGAGGGCAAGCTCATGCAGACGGCCCTGGACCTGCTGGGGCCGGACGCCGAGATGATCGCCGTGTATGCCCGCAGCCCGGTGCGCACGCGCTCGCCGCACTACCGGCGCATGCCGGACGACGCGGCCGAAACCGCCCGCCAGCTGTTCGCGGTGCTGCGCGAGTTCGACAGCTCCGGCGTCAAGCTCATCTGGGTGGAGACGCCGCCGGACCTGCCGGAGTGGGAAGGCGTGCGGGATCGCCTGCGGCGGGCCGCGGCCGGCTAAGCCCCGGGAGCCCCTGGTTTACGCCGGGTCGCTAAACTCCCCGTTTTTCCGGAGAACAAATTCATGGCAACTCAGTGGTTGCGCCGCGCCCTGCTGCTGGCGGCGTCCGCATCGGCCCTGCTACTGGCCGCCTGCGGCGGCGGCAGCGTCGAATCCCAACTCGCGCCCGCGCGCGTCATCGCCTTCGGTGACGCGATGGGTGACGTCGGGCAAAACGGCCGGCGCTACACGGTCAACGACGGCTCGGTGAACAACTGGACGCAATTCGTGGCGCAGTCTTACGGGCGCACCATCACCAGCGCGTCGGCCGGCGGTACCTCGTACGCCACCGGCAACGCACGCGTGACGGTCAAGCCCGACGCGGCCGGCAACACGGCCACGCTGACGGTCACCGAGCAGGTGACTGCCTTCCTGGCCAGCGGCAAGCCGGACGCCAACGACCTGGTGCTGGTGAGCGCCGGCACCTCGGACGTCATCGCCGAGGCGCAGGCCGTCATCGCCGGCACGCAGTCGCGTGACCAGATGCTGGTCAACCTGGGCAACGCCGGCCGCGAGCTGGGCGCGCAGGTGCGCCGCCTCGTCGCCGCCGGTGCCACGCACGTGGTGGTGGTGGGTCCCTTCAACCTGGGCCGCACGCCCTGGGCGCTGGAGACCAACCAGGCCGACCTGTTGACCGCCGCCAGCGGCCGCTTCGACGACCAGTTGCTGGTGTCGATGGTGGACCTGGGCACCAACGTGCTTTACGTCGACGCCCAGCTGTACTTCAACCTGGTGGTGGCGAACTACACGTCCGGCGCGTACAACCTGTCCGACGTCACGCACAAGGCCTGTACCTCGGTCGACCCGGGCCCCGGCATCGGCACCGGCGCCGGCCAGGTGAATTCCAACCTGTGCACGCCGGCGACCGTGTTGCCCGGCATCGACTACAGCAGGTACCTCTATGCGGACCGCGTGTACATCACGCCGCGTGCGCACCAGTTGTTCGGCGATTACGCATACGGGCGGATCAAGGAACGCTTCTAGGCCGGGAGCGGCGGGGTTCGGGCTTCGCCGCCCACCCCGCCCTGCGCGGCGGCCCCGCTCTCGCAGGGAGGACCTAGCGCGAAGCCGGACTGCACCGCCTTCAAGGCAAGCGCGCCGTCCAATCGATCAACGCCTGGGTCGCCGGCCGGATCGCGCTGGCCCTCTTCGGGTGGTTGGCGATCGCGACGATCACGTAGCGGCGCCCGCTGGCGCCATGCACGTAGCCGGCGACGCCCGAGACCTCGTTGAGGCTGCCGGTTTTCAGGTGGGCCTGGCCGACGTTCTGGCGCTGCCGCCGCAGGGTGCCGTCGAGGCCCAGCGCGGGCAGCGAGGCCACGAAGTCCGGCATCAGGGAAGAGGCCCACGCCGCCTGCAGCAGCTGTGCGAGCTGGCGGGCGGTGATGCTTTCCACCCGCGACAGGCCGGAACCGTTGTCCGTCACGGGCGGCTCGCCGCCAAAGCGTTCGCGCCACCAGGCGCGCAGCACTTCGCGCGAGCCCTCGAAAGTGCCGTTGCCCCGCTGCTGCAGGCTCAGCGTCAGGAACAGCTGCTGCGCCATGACGTTGTTGCTGTACTTGTTGATGTCGCGCACCACCTCCGCCAGCGGCGGCGATGCGAACTCGAAGACCGGCTTGAGCCCGGGCGGGACGCGCCCTTCGCGCACCTGGCCGCGCAGTTCGCCGCCGATCTCGCGCCACTGCGCCGCGATCAGCCGGGGCGCATAGCCGTTCGGGTCCGGGAAGGCGATCTGCCAGACGCGCTCGCCACAGGCCGCCGGAAAGCTGCCGGCGAATCGAACCTGCGCCAGGCTGCGGAAGTCCGCCTTGAGGCCGGTGATCCAGTCGCCGCACTCCCCCGCAGCGACGGGTACTGCGGCCGGCCATTGCACGCCCGCGAGCGCCGGTTCGGCGCGCACGCGGGCCTGGCCGCGTTCGGGCGTGACGGTGACGGTCACCGTCTTGAAGTTCACCAGCAGGGCATCCGGGCTGGCGTTGTAGGGCCGCAAGGGCTCGCCATCGAAGGCGGCGGGGTCGCGCGGGGCGACGCTGAACGCGCTGCGGTCCAGCACGATGTCCCCGGTGATGCTGCGCACGCCCAGCGACTGCACCCGGCGCAGCAGCAGCCAGAGCCTTTCGATCACCAGCTTGGGGTCACCCTGGCCCTTGATCACCAGGTTGCCCTGCAGCACGCCGTCGCGCACCGGCCCGTCGAAGTACACCGGCGTGTTCCAGGCGAACGCAGGTCCCAGCAGATCGAGGGCCGCGAAGGTGGTGGCCAGCTTGGCGACCGAGGCCGGGTTCACCGCGGCGTCGACGCGGTGGGCGACCCGGGCCGGGCCGCCGTCGGCCGGCGCCACCAGCATCACGACCGCGTCGCGCGGCAGCCCGCTGTCGGCCAGCGCGCTTTCCACTTCGGCCGGGAGGCCCTGCGCGGTGGCGGCCGCGCAGCTGACGGCAAGGGCCAGGGCACAGGAGGAGAGTCGAAACCGCAACGGCATGCCCGGATTATGGAAGCGCGAAGCTTCGATAATGGCGGGTTCCCCGGGTCCACCTTGAAACTGCTCGCCTTCGACACCAGCACCGAAATCCTCTCCGTCGCCGTAAGCGTGGCCGGAGTGGTGCGCGAGACCACGGCAGCCGGCGGGGCGCTGTCATCGGCGGCGCTGATCCCGGCCATCGAAGCCCTGCTGGCGCAGTCCGGCGTGGCCTTGGGCGAGCTGGACGCCATCGCCTTCGGCCGTGGCCCGGGTTCCTTCACCGGCCTGCGCACCGCCACCGCCGTGGCCCAGGGGCTGGGGTTCGGCTCGGGGGTGCCGGTGCTTGCCATCGACACCCTGCTGGCGGTGGCGGAAGAGGCGCATGCGCTGACCGGCGCCAGCCAGGTGGTGGCGATGCTCGACGCGCGGATGGGCGAGGTGTACTTCGCCGGATACGAGCGGGAAGGTGAGCGCTGGCTGGTGCGGCAGGCGCCGGCGCTGGGCAAGCCCGAGGCAGCCCCGGTGCCGGAGGGCTGGACCATCGCCGGCAATGTGCTGGACCTGCATGCCGCGCACTTGCCGGCGGACCGGCGCACGGTGGTTGCGTTGCCCACCGCCCGCGCATTGTTGCGCCTGGCCCCCGCTGCGCTTGCGCAAAGCGCCGGCCGGCCGCCCGCGGACGTGCTGCCGCTCTACATCCGCGACAAAGTGGCGCAAACTACCGAAGAACGCGCGGTGGACCGCGCCCGCAAGGAAGAAATGCGTCGCGGCCCGGCCGCGGCGGAGCCGACATGAGCGCAGTTTTCAAGACGATGGAAGCGGGCTTCGAGCCCATGACCGAGGCCCGCCTCGACGAGGTGGTCGCCATCGAGCGCCGCGCCTACGGCCATCCCTGGACGCGCGGCAACTTCGCCGATTCGCTGCGTTCCGGCTATCAGGCGCAGCTGCTGTGCGCCGGCGACTTCGTCCTCGGATACTTCGTCGCCATGCAGGGCATCGACGAAGTGCATCTCCTGAACATCACCGTGGATCCCGCCTGCCAGGGCCAGGGCTGGGGCCGGGTGATGCTGGACGCGCTGTCGCTGTGGGCACGCGGGCAGGGCGCGCAATGGCTCTGGCTGGAAGTGCGCAACAGCAATGCGCGGGCGCAGGAGATTTACCTGCGTTACGGCTACCGGCGCGTCGGCGACCGCAAGAACTACTACCCGGCCGATGGCGGCCGCGAGGACGCCATCGTGATGAGCTTGCGCTTGTGAGGGGCTGATCCTGCACCTCGACACCCGTCAACGGGCCATGCTCGCCGAAATGGGCATCCGGGTCTTTGCGCCGGAGGCGCACGACCCGGTGCCCGCTGCTGACCGCGCCCCCCCTGTTCCCGCCCCCCAGGCCGGTGAGCTGGCGCACCTGCGGCCCGCAACGATGGAGAGGCCGCCGCCCCCGCCGCGGCCGGTACCGCAGCGGGTGAGCGCTCCCATTGCGGAGGGCGCCGACTGGGACACCCTGCGGGCAGCGGTCACCAGCCAGCTGCCGGAGGGCAGCGCCAAGGTGGTGTTCGGGACCGGCGACCTGCAGGCCGACTGGATGATCGTCGGCGACGTGCCGGCCGAAGAGGAAGAAGCGCAGGGCACGCCCTTCGCGGGCGATCCGGGTCGGCTGATGGACAACATGCTGGCGGCGCTCGGCGCCAGCCGGCGCAAGGGCGCCTACCTGACGCACGTGGTCAAGTGGCGGCCACCCGGCAACCGCATGACCACTCCCGAGGAACTGGCGCAATCCGAGCCCTTCCTGCGCCGGCAGGTGGAACTGGTGCAGCCTCGCGTGATCCTCGCCATGGGACGCCTTGCCGTGCAGGCGCTGCTGCAGACCAGCGAGCCGATCGGCAAGCTGCGCGGCCAGGTCCACCGTTACCACGGCGCGCCGGTGGTGGTGACCTACCACCCGGCCTACCTGCTGCGCAATCCGGCCGACAAGGCCCGGGCCTGGATCGATCTGTGCCTGGCCCAGTCGCTGGTGCGCGCCCCCGTTTGAGTCAGGGCTCGGGCAGCAGGTAAGCGGCGGGCGCCAGGGTGCGGCTGGCGTAGTCGATGCCGCTGAAGGTGGCGTAGTCGGCCAGGCTGCGCGCCGTCCCCAGGCCGTAGACGCCCAGGTCCCTGCCTTCCAGCAAGGACTGCAGCCGCAGGCGCGAGCGTTGCTCCAGCGCCCACCAGTCGATCTCGCGGGCGGCCTGGTGCGCCGGGTCCCAGTGCAGCGGCCGCGGCGGCGCGCCGGACCCGGCGTCGTTGTACAGGTGGTGGATCGGCAGCCCGCGCACATGGAACAGGTCCCAGCCATGCGTGTACAGGCGCAGCGCCAGGGCCTGTTCCTCGCCGTGGAAATACAACCAGGGATCGTAGGGAAACGCGTGCGCGATGCGGCCCGGGGCGAACAGGCAGCCCGCGCCTACGTGCACCGCCGCCACCGCGTCGGCCTGGTCCAGCGGATGCGCCTCGAAAGAGAGCACCGGATGGTCTGCGGCAAAGCCCGTGCCCCGCTTTACCGCCTGCACCAGGACGCCGTTGGTCGGGCGGTCACGCACGGGATGGCCGTCGACGAAGCGGAACGCCTCGGGATAGGTGGAGATCACCAGCCCCCGCGCCGGCCCGCCCAGGGCCTGCGCCTGCGTCACCAGCCGCTGGTCCCAGCCGGGGTCGAAATCCATGTGCGAATCGAGCTGCAGGAACCAGTCTTCACCGTCGTACAGGGACATGGCCAGGGCGCGTGCCCAGCACGGGCCGCGGGCGTCGGGCAGGGCGATGTGGACCTGGCTCAGGCGGCTGCCTGCTCCCGGAGGTGCCACCCGCGGCGTGCCCGCCGGCGATTGTTCGACCACCCCGAAGTGCAGGCGCCCGGGGTCCGCCGCCGTGGCTACCGCCCGCTGCAGCGTGAAGGGCAGGACGGGGTCGCAGTACGAAGCGATGGAGACGAAGATCCGCATGGCACCTTTTCACTTCATGTTGGCCCGGCTCGCCGTGACGGATGCCGCAGGCGCGCTTTGCGCCTTCGTCCGCTACCCCGATTGGCCAGTTCGCGTGGATTGCGACGGCTGTAACCCTATGCTACCGTCCGCCAGCCGATCGGGGCTCCCGCTCCGTTTCGACAGCGATCGGTGCGGCAGCCGCCTTCAACAGGTATCAGGCCGCACGAGCCCAGACCGGATCTGGCGCGGCCCCAGGAGCACACCGCATGTCCACGCATCCATCCAGGTCCTCACGCCAGCAGGTCCCCAGCATCGCATCCAGTCCCGCCGTTGCCGGCTTCCGGCCCGCGAGTGCGGCACTGGCGATCGCGGCGGCGTTCTGCCTGCAGCCGGTGCTGGTGCACGCACAGCCGGTGGGCGGCGTGGCGATCCACGGCACCGCGGTGATCCCGCCGCCCAGCCGCGGCAATCTCACCGTGACGACCAGCAACGGCACGGGCAGCAACCACTCCGCGATCAACTGGCAAAGCTTCTCGGTGCCCAAGGACACGGTCACCAACTTCGTCCAGCCGTCCGCCACCAGCACTTCGATCAACCGCGTGGTCGGCCCGCGGGCGGCGCCGAACCAGCCGAACATCAGCGAGATCTTCGGCACCCTCAGCTCCAACGGGCGGCTGGTGCTGGTGAACCCCGAAGGCATCGCGATCGGCAAGGGTGGCATGGTGGACACCGCAGGCTTCACGGCCTCCACCCTTGGCATGAGTCCGGCCGATGCGATCGCCGGCCGGCTGCTGTTCCACGGTGCTGGCACCGGCAACGTGCATGTCGATGGCACTATCCGGGCCAGCGGCGGTGACGTGGTCCTGATCGGACCGAAGGTGCAGACCGGCGTCGATGCGCTGGTGCAAAGCAACGGCGCGGTGATCCTCTCCGCCGGCCAGAAGGTGGAGATCACCGGCCGCGGCCTGGAAGGCATCCACCTGGAGGTGCAGGCCGGCAACGAGGCGGTGAACCTGGGCAAGCTGCAGGGCGATGCCGTCGGCATGTTCGCGGGCACGCTCAGGCACAGCGGCAGCATGGGCGTGCAGGCGGTCAGCACCGAAGGTGGCAAGGTGGTGTTGAAGGCGATAGGCGGCGACAACCTCGTGAGCGGCACGGTCACGGCGGGGGCCGCGGCGGGCAAGGGCGGCAGCATCGACGTGCTGGGCCGGCGCGTCGGCCTGCTCGCCGGCGCTGCGCTCGACGCCAGCGGCGACAACGGCGGCGGCAGCATCCGCGTGGGCGGTGACTACCAAGGCCGGAACGTCGACGTGCCGAATGCGGCGCGCACCTATGTCGACAGCGCGGCGAGCATCCGTGCCGACGCCAAGCTGCAGGGCGACGGCGGGCGCGTGATCGTGTGGTCGGACGAAGCGACCCGCATGCGCGGCCAGATTTCCGCCCGCGGCGGCGCGCACGGCGGCAACGGCGGCTTTGCGGAAGTTTCCGGCAAGCAGTACCTCGAATTCACCGGAAGGGCGGACCTGCGGGCGCCGAACGGCCACAGCGGCACGCTGCTGCTCGACCCGAACGACATCGAGATCCGCAACGTGCTGCCGGCGGACAGCACGGTTTCCGAGAACACCACCAACGTGGATACGGTGCCGCCTCGCATCGATACGCGTTTCGAAGATGGCCCGGCGACGTCGGTGCTCAGCGTCGATCGCTTGAACATGCAACTGGAGATCGGCAACGTCTACGTGACGACGTCGACCAGCACGGCCACGGGGCCTCAGGGCGGCCGCATCACCCTGGTGGCTGGCGCCAGCATCGCGTGGGGCGCCGGCACCTGGCTGGAGTTGTTCGCCGATACGGACATCGTGCTGCAAGCGAACACCAGCATCACCGGCCCGGGCGGTTTGCTGGGCATGACCGCGCAGAACGGCAGCATCGACGCCAGCTTGTCGCCGATCAAGGTGGCGTCCGTCTACGCCCATGCGAGCGGTAGCGCGTCGGCGGCCGGCCGGGTTCTGCTGACCAACGCCGGCAACCAGATCGGCGCCGTCGCAGGTTCCGCCAGCGGACCGGCCGCGCAGTTCTCTGCCAGTACCACCGGTAACCTGGTGATCGGGGAGGTCGATGGCGCCTTCGGCCGCGCGAACGGCATCTCTGCCGGCGGCCCCGTCGACGTGACCGTCACCGGCGGTCAACTGAGTGTCGTCGATGCGATCAATGCCGGCAGCTTGACCTTGCAGGCCGTCGGCAGCGCGAGCGACCTGCTGCTCGACGCCTCCATCGATGCCAGCGGACCGGTGACCCTCAAGGCGGGACGCGACCTGCGCATGGGCACGGTGAATCCGAACTTCGTCGGCGTCTCCAGCAGTGGGATGCTCGACATGTCTGCGGGCAGTGACGTGGTGGTGGGCAGGACCTCCGCGGCGCCTCCGCCGGACCCGAGCGGGGCACCGGTGCCGGCACCGATCTCGAACGTCTCGCTGGGCAGCACGGGAGGCCTGGCCCTGACCGCCGGGCGCAACATCACCTTCGTGACCGGTGCACCGGCAGGCGACACCGCCCACCAGCTCACCACCAGCAACTCGAGCGCCGGCATCACCGTGGACGCCGGGGGAACGATCGATTTCGGGCCGGCCACATTCATCGAGGCCACCGACGGAGGCATCCTGGTGAAGTCGGGCACCGGCACCACGCTGACCACCGGCGGCATCCTGGGCAGCGGCCAGTTCGCGACGCGCGGAGGCTTGCAGGGAACGGTCGTGCTGGAGGGCAACCGCGGCGCACTCAGCTTCAACAGCATCAGGACCACGAGCAGTTCCAGCGGCTCCTTCTCCAACCTGCGCGATGGCGGCAAGGTGATGCTGACCGCGCGGGACGACATCACGGGTGGCACGATCGCCGCCAATGGCACCGACAACTTCAGCACGCTTGGCTCCGGCGGCAATGGCGGCGTCGTGGCCGTCACCTCGGGCAACGGCGACATCCGGCTGCAGCGCGTGACGGCGAACGGTGGCCTCGACCGCAGCGGCACTGCCGGTGGCGGCGGCGGCAGGGTGGAGGTCACCGCCGGCGCTGGCAGCGTGTCCCTGTCCCAGATCGACGTGTCCGGCCGCGGCAGCGTGGCCGGCAACGGCGGCGGTGGCGCGGGCGGTACGCTCACCGTCTTTGCCGGCCACGCCATCGCCATGGCCGACCCGCAGGCGGCGATCGATGCGCGCGGCGGCGACGCGGCGGGCACCGGGACGGCGGGCGCCGGTGGGACAGTGACGATGACGGCCGGCAACGACATCGTGATCGCGCCCACCAACGGCTATGCGGTGATGGCCAACGGCGGCAACAGCCCGGCGGGCGCGGCCGGCGACGGCGGTAGCCTGACCTTCTCTTCGACGGGCGGCAGCGTCCGCCTCGTCGGCGCACCTGCGGCACCTGCGCCTCCTCCGATTTCGACCGACGGCCCCCCGCCGCCCCCGCCACCGCCGCCGCCCGCTGCGGCCCTCGCCGGTGTGTCCGCGAACGGCGGCAATGGCGGCACTTCGGGCGCTGGCGGCTCGGTCATCGTCCACGCCAGTACCTCGATCGAATCCAATCTCATCGACGCTTCCGGCGGCAACGCCTCGGCCTCGGGCGCCGCGGGCGGGGAAGGCGGCTTCGTCCAGTTGACTTTCGGCACGAGTGCACTGCTGCCGCAGGTGTCGACCCGTGGCGGCGACGGCGGCGGCAACACCGCGGCCGCGGTCACCGGGGCCGGTGGGGCCGGCGGCCAGATCCTGCTGGCACGCACTGCAGGCGACCTGGTCCTGGACAGCTCCACCCGCTTGGACGCCAGCGGCGGCCGCGGAGGCAGCGCCAGCATCGCCCCGGGGGCCGGCGGAGCCGGCGGCAACGGCGGCCAGATCATCCTCAGCGTGCCCGGACAAGCCACCCTCCGCAGTCCGGACCTCGTGGCGCTCGGCGGCCAGGGCGGCAGCAACTCCGACGAATCACCCGGGGCCAGCGGCAACATCGGCGGGCTGATCGTCGGCTCGGCCGCGACGCTGTCGGAAGGCGCGTTCAACCTGCAGGCAAGCTGGTCGCACGCGTCACCGCTCACGGTTGCCAGCGGCGGCAGCATCACCGGTGCTGGAGGCATGCTCAACTTCGGCGACCTGATCCTGCTGGGCGGCGCCAATGTCATGCCGCAACTCGGCGTCGACAACCAGCCCGGCGCGCGCATCCGATCCAGCGGCGCGGGCAACACGGTGAACCTCGGGCTCAACGCGGGCAGTGTCGAAGTGGCCACCGGCAGCGACCTGACCCTGCCTTTCTTCTTCAGCAACGCCGGCACGCTGGTTGCCGACGGCAAGCTGCAGGTGGGCCTGCCCGGGTCGTCTTCCCTCGTGTCCGCCTCGACGTTCGCCGGTCCCACGCTCACCAACCAGTCGACCGGCCTGATCACCGGAAGCGGCACCTTGCAGGTCGCCGACGGGCTGGGCACCGTCGACAACTTCGGCGCGATCGCGCCCGGCAGGGTCGGCGGGGTCGGCACGCTGCAATTGCTGGCCAACCTGTTCATGGAGTCCGGCTCCAAGGTGGTGACCGACCTGCAGTCGCCGACCGTCTTCGACATCCTCAAGGTGGGCGGCCAGACCGTCAGTGGCGGCGGCTTCGAAGTGACTTACGGCTCCGGCGCGAGCTTCCCGGCCGGCACCACCTTCCGCGTGCTGCAGTCGGCTTCGCTCGATTCCGCTGCCATGCCCACCGTGAACCAGCCGCAGCTGACCGTCGCCGCCAGCGGCAACGACGCGGTGCTGGTGGCCCAGTCGCCGGTGC
>JAQGMY010000279.1 GCA_028292105.1 Ramlibacter sp. | reverse complement strand
AAGCCGGCGGCGATCATCGAGATCTGCATCACCTGCTCCTGGAAGATCGGGATGCCCAGCGTGCGCTGCAGCGCCGGCTTGAGCGCTTCGCTTTCATAGAGCACTTGCTCGCCGCGGCGCAGACGCTCCCGCGCCTTCAGGTACGGATGGATCATGCCGCCCTGGATCGGTCCCGGCCGCACGATCGCGACCTCGATTACCAGGTCGTAGAACTCCCGCGGCCGCAGCCGCGGCAGCATCGACATCTGCGCGCGGCTCTCGATCTGGAACACCCCCACCGTGTCGGCGCGGCAGATCATGTCGAAGGTCTCCTTGTCCTTGTCCGGGATGTCGGTCAAGCCGAATGGGACGCCGCGCCGCTGGCTGACGAAATCCAGGCAGCGCCGGATCGCGGTCAGCATGCCGAGGGCCAGCACGTCCACCTTGAGCAGGCCCATCTCGTCGAGGTCGTCCTTGTCCCACTGGATCACCGAGCGGTCCTTCATCGCCGCGTTCTCCACCGGGACCAGCCGCGTGAGCTTGCCCTGGGTCAGCACGAAGCCGCCGACGTGCTGGCTCAGGTGCCGCGGAAATCCCATCAGCTCCTCGGTCAGCTCCATCCACAAGGCGATGGCCTTGGGGGCGGCGGTCACGCCGAGACACTGCGCGAGCTCACCGAGCTTCTGCACCCGCAACACGCGCTCGTCGAACCAGAAGTGATCCTTGGCGAAGGCATCGACCAGCTTGTCCGGCAGGTCCAGCGCCTTGCCGACATCGCGGATCGCACTGCGGGCCCGATAGGAAGCCACCACCGCGGTGATCGCAGCCCGCTCGCGCCCGTATTTGCGGTAGATGTACTGGATCACTTCCTCGCGCCGCTCGTGCTCGAAGTCGACGTCGATGTCGGGCGGCTCCTTGCGCTCGCGGCTGATGAAGCGCTCGAACAGCAGGTTCGACCGCGCCGGGTCCACGGCGGTGATCCCCAGGCAATAGCAGACCGCCGAGTTGGCCGCCGAACCGCGGCCCTGGCACAGGATCTTCTGCGAACGGGCGAAAGCCACGATGTCGTGCACCGTCAGGAAGTACATCTCGTAGGCGCATTCGGTGATCAGGTCCAGCTCGCGCACCAGCTGCCGCCGCACGGTCCACGGCACCCCTTGCGGGTAGCGCCGGCGGGCTCCTTCGATGGTGAAGAGGCGCAGCGCCTGCCGAGCCGTCATGCCGGCGGGAACGGTTTCCTGCGGGTACTGGTACTTGATCTCTTCGAGGCTGAAGGTGCAGCGATCCGCCACTTCGAGCGTTCGCTCCAGCAGCTCCGGGGGATAGACCGAAGCCAGCCGCATGCGATGGCGCAGGTGGCGTTCCGCATTGGCCTGCAGGTCGAAGCCGCACTCGCCGACCGGCTTGCCCATGCGCACCGCCGTGATCACGTCCTGCAAGGGCTTGCGCGAGCGCGCGTGCATGTGCACGTCGCCGCACGCGACCAGGGGCACCCCCGTGGCGTCGCTCGCCTGCTGCAACGTCTGCAGCCAGAGCTCGTCGGAGCCATCGAGCAGCAGTTCGGCGGCCAGCCACAAGCGGTCTTCGAACAGGTGCTGCGCCCATGCGAGCCGTTCGCAGAGTGCCTCGAGATCCAGGCCGGACTGCGGCGCCAGCAGGATCTCGCAATCATCGAGCAGGCGGAAGTCGCTGTGCTCGCGCGTGCAGAGGTAGGCGCCCTTCTCCGCTTCCCTGCAGGCCAGAGTGATGAACTCGCACAGGTTGCCCCAGCCCTGGACATTGCGCGCCAGCGCCACCAGCCGGAAGCCGTCCAGCCGGAACTCGGCTCCCAGCAGCAGTTTCAGCCCGAGCTTGCTGGCTTCTCCGTGGGCCCGTACGACACCCGCCACCGAACATTCATCGGTGATCGCCAGTGCGCTGTATCCGAGCTCGTGGGCACGCTGCACCAGCTCCTGCGGATGCGATGCGCCCCGCTGGAAGCTGAAGTTGGAAAGGCAGTGCAGCTCCGCGTAGTCGGGCAACCAGGACATCGCGGCTCCTTCAGGCGTAGACGCCGTGCAGGAACCACTGGGCGCGTTCCTGGTCGGCGGCGAGCCGCTCCCGGTAGATCCAGAGCAATCCGGCCGACGGGCTGCGGGCGATGAAGTAGTCGCGCAACACCGGTTGCGCCGTCGCGTTGTCCCACCAGGCGGCCTCGATGCGGCGCGCCCGCGTCAGCAGCTGCAAGGGACCCTGGTAGAGCGGCTTGTCACCCGTCACCTGCAGCTTCAGCGGATCGCGCAGCAGCCAGGGCGGATAGAGCGCGTCGCCAGCGGATTGCTGGATGGCGGCCTTGGCGCCGGCCACCCGGGCCGGCAACCACTTCTGCATGCACTCGGGTCGGTGGTCCTGCAGGGCCTGCGGCACCGTCACGTTCTGCTCACCCAGCCGCACACTGAGACGCTCTATCAACTGATGCAGCTTCTCGCCCGGCTTGTTGTCCTCGGGCAGCAGGCTGGTGGGCACGCCACCCCAGGGCACGGTCTCGAGTGTCCGCAAGCGCAGCTGGTTCGCCGGCGCCGACAGGCTGGACCTGGCCAGTTGCTCCGATGCCAGCCGCCGCAGGTGCTTCATGTCCTGGGTGGGTTCGGCGGTGCGCAGTTCCAGCCGCTCGGTGGGCGGCAGGACCTTGCCGTCGATGCGGCGCAGGTCCAGGGTCCATTCGAGTTCCAGCGCCAGAGCCCCGAGATTGCGGCCCTGCAGCCAGGCCTGCAAACGGGTGAGCAGGTGCTGCGCGGCCAACAGCAGGTCGGGGGCGCAAGTGGCAAGCGATGGCAGCTCCAGCTTCTGGTCGAATTCGGCTGGCAGGGTGAGCCAGGGATAGCGTTCGGGCAGGACGCCGTCAGCGCAGTCGAGTGCCTTGAGCAGATCGGTGCCGAATCGCCGGCCGAGTCCGGCCCGCGGCAAGGCCTTCAATTGCCCCAGCGTGTTGCAGCCGATCCGCTCCAGCGTCGAAAGATGGGGCTGGGCGGCGGTGAAGGTAGCAAGGGGCAGGCCTTCGGGGATCTCCCCTGGCCTTGGCTGTCCCCACTTCTTCAGGCGCAACAAGGACAACGCCACCAGCGAAGTCGGTCCTGCCGCCCAGGTGTCGTGCCGCAAGCCTCCGTCTTTCAGCAGCAGGCGCAGCAGCGGCTTGCGGCCGCCGAACAGGCGTTCGGAAGCACCGGCCTCCAGCAGGATGGCTTCGTCCACCTTGGCGACCCGGGGCGTGAACTGCAAAGCCCGCCATCCCCATGCCGTGGTGTCCTCATCGGGCGAAGGAAGGACTGCGATCCAGAACATCAGGGGCGTCCATGACGGTGACAGGGGGCTGCGCGGACAGCTGGGAGCGGCGCGACTTGCGAGCCGCCAGCAAAGCCGACAGCCGCTGCGGCTGCGAGCGCAAGACCAGCGTTTGCAGCAAGGGAGGGCCGCGGCGCTTGAGGATCAGCACCTCCAGCTGCTCGTCACCTTCCACCTGCAGGCGCAGCCGGGCGGGCGATGAATGCTGGCGCGACGACAGGGACCGAAAGACCACCAGCAGTTTTTCCCCCATCTGGGCACACAGATGGAGGCGGCGCAGGTCCTCGCTGCGCGACTGCGGCAACCAGGCCAGCACTGCGCAGACGTCGGCACAGCGCATGGCCTGCTCGGTCGCCCACAACCTGGCGGAAGGTTTTTCCGAATGCACGCACATCAGCCGCTCCGGCGTGACGCCCAGCGCCCGCAAGCCGGGGCCGAAAGGCTGGTAAGGTGGATGCACCAGCACCGCCGGCTCGCCTTGCTGCATCACCGTGGCCAGGGCGGGACCCACCAGTTGCCAGACATGCTGCTGTGCCTGGGCCTGCAACACCTCCACCAGGTTTCCCAGTGGCCAGCCACGGCCTGGCAGGTGCGCGTCGAGGGCTGGATGCCCGGTGGCCACCGTCTTTTCCTGTGCCTGCGCGAGCTCCCGCCCGCGCCAGACATTGGGCAGGGCCAGCGCATCGAGCAGGGCAGAAGAGGCAGTGATGGGAGGTGACACCTGTGTGTTTATACAGTGTTTTGGCCTGGCTGCTTCGCCGTCCGGCCTGCCCTGCCCGCCCGTGCGTCGTTTCCGTTAAAACTCCCGGTCCACCCGCGCCGGGTTTCCTTGTCTGGAGTCTTTCGTTTGTACCGGCTGTTCGAGAAACTGCTGCACCCCTACCCCGAGGCCGAGCCTCCGCAGCTACCCAAGAGCTTCTTTTCCTTCGTCTGGGCCTGCACCGCCGGCCTGCGTGGCTACCTGGCGATGCTGGCTGTGCTCAGTGCCGCGATCTCCTGCTGGGACGCCTGGCTGTTCTCTGTGCTGGGCCATGTGATCGACTGGATCAGCAACACCCCGCGGGAACAACTGTGGGACCAGGAGAGAAGCACCATCACCGGCTTCGTCATCATCCTGTTCGCCAGCGTGGCCCTGGTCGGCTTGCACACGTTCGTGAAGCACCAGACGCTGGCCATCAACTTCCCGCTGCGCCTGCGCTGGAACTTCCATCGGCTGATGCTGGGGCAGAGCCTGGCCTTCTACTCCGACGAATTCGCCGGCCGCATCACGACCAAGGTGATGCAGACCGCGTTGTCGGTGCGCGAGATGCTGTTCACCACCACCGAGGTGATCATCGGCATCGGCGTCTACTTCGTGACCATCCTGGCGCTGGCCGGCACTTTCGACACGCGGCTGATGCTGCCCTTCTCCGGCTGGCTGCTGCTTTACGGGCTGTCGTGCGTCTATTTCGTGCCGCGCCTTGCGCGCATCGGCAAGGCGCAGGCCGATGCCCGGGCGATGATGACCGGGCGCATCACCGATGCGTACACCAACATCTCCACCGTCAAGCTGTTCTCGCACACGCACCGCGAGGCCGGCTTCGTGCGGCAAGCCATGGCGGATTTCAAGACCACCGGCTACCAGCAGATGCGTCTGG
>JAQGMY010000278.1 GCA_028292105.1 Ramlibacter sp. | reverse complement strand
TATGCCAAGGCCAACCCGGGACGCCTGAACTACGGCAGCGGCGGCAACGGCAGCGCCGGCCACCTGGCCGGTGAGATGTTCAAGCGCGACGCCGGGATCTTCGCGGTGCACATCCCGTACAACGGCGGCAATCCGGCCCAACTGGCGCTGCTGTCAGGCCAGGTGGACTTCAATTTCGACAATCTCGCCACGGCCGCCCCCAACATCCGCTCCGGCAAGCTGAAGGCGCTGGCGGTGACCACGCTGAACCGCTCGCCCGTGCTGGACGTGCCGGCGGTGGCGGAAACGCTCAAGGGCTTTGCGATCGACACCTGGTGGGGCCTCGTGGCGCCGGCGGGCACGCCGCGCGATGCGATCCAGAAACTGAACCAGGCTTTCGTGGCGGCGCTGAATTCCCAGGAAGCGAAGACCCGCTTCGCCGGGCTGATGGCAGAGCCGGTCGCCAGCACGCCGGAGGAATTCGGCAGCTTCATGCGCGCCGAACTGGCCAAATACGAGAAAGTGGTGAAAGCCTCGGGCGCAAAGGTCGATTGACAGCTGAGCCGCGGCGCCTACATCGCTTGTGAGGCAAGTCCTACACGCAACAGCTGAGCCGGGATGGACATTGGGCCTTCAAGCACAGCGTGGGAACCGCAATGACGTCGCAGCGCATTCTCCTCGGAGTGGTGATCGGCCTTGTCTCGCTCACTGTGAGCGCGCAGACGAACACGCTGCGATGGCGCAACGGCGGCACCTCGGTAGGGCTGCAGGTCGGCCAGTCCAGCACCACGCCCTTGCGCGCGCAGGAACTCAATGTGAGCTTGCAAGGCCGCAGCACGCTGGCGCCGGAGCTCGGTGTGTACGGCCGCATAGGGACGCCGCTGGCGCGCAACACTGCAGTCCTCGGCGCGCCAGGTTTCGACAGCGGCCCTTCCTATGGCGTGGGCGTGAGCTGGGACCTGTCGCGCAGCGCCTCCGCCAGCCTCGGCTGGGACAGCTACGACATCCGCAGCGCCAGCGGCGAGAGCAGCGTGCGCTCGGCGCGCCTGGGACTGCAGTGGCGCTACTGAACCGCGCGAAGCGGCCGGGCCGGCTTCACTCGCCCAGGTAGGCGGCCCGCACCTTCGGATCCCTGAGCATCTCGTTGGCCGCGCCGCTCATGGTGATGAGGCCGGACTCCATCACGTAGCCGCGATCGGCGATCTCCAGCGCACGGCTGGCGTTCTGCTCCACCAGCAGGATGGTGACACCCTGCGCGTGGACTTCGCGCACCACCTCGAAGATCTTGTCGACCATGATGGGGGACAGCCCCATCGACGGTTCGTCCATCAGCAGCACCTTGGGCCGGCTCATGAGGGCGCGGCCCATCGCCAGCATCTGCTGCTCGCCGCCGGACATGGTGCCGGCGAGCTGGTCCTTGCGCTCCTTCAGCCTGGGGAAGGTGGTGAACACCTTCTCCATGTCGTCGGCGATCCCGGCCTTGTCCCTGCGGATGTGGGCGCCCATCTGGAGGTTCTCGGTGATGCTCATGCGGGTGAAGACCCCGCGCCCCTCCGGCACCATCGCCAGGCCCTGCTTCACCAGGTCCCAGGCGCCGCGGCCGCGGATGCTCTTTCCCAGGTATTCGATCTCGCCGTCCTTCAGGGGCAGCAAGCCCGTGATGGCTTTCATCGTGGTCGTCTTGCCGGCGCCGTTGGAGCCGATCAGCGTGACCAGTTCGCCTTCGCGGACCTCGAAATCCACCCCTTTGACCGCCTGGATCCCCCCGTAGGCGACCTTCAGCCCACTCACCTTCAGCAGCGTCTGGCTCATCGGGGTTCTCCGCTCGGCGCCGCGGCGGGGGCCGTGCCCGTGGCCTTGTGGCTGTGACCGAGATAGGCCTCGATCACCTTTTCGTCCCGCTGCACGTCGTAGGGGGAACCCTGCGCGATCTGCTTGCCGTAATCGAGCACCGTGACCTTGTCGCACAGGCCCATCACCAGCTTGACGTCGTGCTCGATCAGCAGGATGGTGCGGCCGTCCTTGCGGATGCGGTCTATCAGTTCGCGCAGCACCACCTTCTCGGTGGAGTTCATGCCCGCCGCCGGTTCGTCCAGCGCGATCAGCTGCGGGTCGGTGGCCAGCGCGCGGGCGATCTCCAGCCGGCGCTGGTCTCCGTACGACAGCGTGCGCGCCTTGTACTCGGTGAACTTGCCGATGCCGACGTAGTCCAGCAGTTCCTGCGCCCGCTGGGCGATCTCCGCCTCTTCCTTCTTGAACTTCGGCGTGCGGAGAATCGCCCCCAGCAGTCCCGAGTGGGTGCGGATGTGCCGTCCGACCATCACGTTCTCCAGTGCCGTCATGTCGGCGAACAGGCGGATGTTCTGGAAGGTGCGCGCGATGCCCGCCTTGGCGACTTCGTGCACCGCACTGGGCGTATAAGGCTTGCCCGCCAGCTCGAAGCTCCCGCTGTCGGGCGTGTACAGGCCCGTGATCACGTTGAAGAAGGTGGTCTTGCCGGCGCCGTTGGGGCCGATCAGGCCGTAGACCTGGCCACGCTCGATGATGAGGCCGACATCCGACAGCGCCTGCAGCCCGCCGAAACGCTTGGAGATGCCCGCGACGCGGAGGACGACGTCCGCCATCACTTGGCCACCGGTTGCAGCACCTTGCCGTGCTCGCGCGTGGGCCACAGGCCCCGCGGCCGCAGCAGCATGACGATGATCATCGCCAGCGCAATCAGCAGCTGGCGCAGGATGGAAGCATCGAGCCGGCCGCCGGTGAGCGCCTGCAGGTCGAACACGCCGGACACCCAGCGCAGCACCTCCGGCAGCGCCGACAGCAGGATGGCCCCGAGGATCACCCCCGGCAGGTGGCCGATGCCGCCCAGCACTACCATCGCCACGATCATCACCGACTCCATCAGGCTGAAGGATTCCGGCGAGACGAAGCCCTGGAAGGCGGCGAACATCGTGCCCGCCACGCCGCCGAAGGTGGCGCCCATGCCGAACGCCAGCAGCTTCATGTTGCGGGTGTTGATCCCCATGGCCTTGGCAGCGATCTCGTCCTCGCGGATGGCCATCCAGGCGCGGCCGATGCGCGAGACCTCCAGCCGATGGCAGATCACGATGCTCACGATGACCAGCGCGAGGAACAGGTAGTAGTAGAGGGTGACCGAATTGATCGAGTAGTCGTCCGTGATGTCCAGGCGCTTGCCGAGGTTCAGGCCCGGAACGCCCAGCGCGTCGAACTTGCCGACCGTGATCGACTCGATCTGCCCCAGTCCCTTGGGTCCGTTGGTGAGGTTCACCGGGTGGTCCAGGTTGTTGAGGAACACGCGGATGATCTCGCCGAAACCGAGCGTCACGATGGCCAGGTAGTCGCCGCGCAGCTTCAGCGTCGGGGCGCCGAGCAGGATGCCGAACGTTCCCGCCACCGCCGCGGCCAGCGGAATCACCAGCCAGATCGAGGTGTGCAGCCCGTGCGGGAACATCTGGGCGAACCAGGGAAAGTTCTCCGACAGGTGCGGCGAGGCCATCAGCCCGTACAGGTAGGCGCCGATGGCGAAGAAGGCCACGAAGCCCAGGTCCAGCAGCCCGGCGTAACCGACGACGATGTTCAGTCCCAGCGCCAGCAGCACGTACAGCAGCGCGGAGTCGGCGATGCGGACCCAGAAATTGCCGGCCTGCTGCAGCAGCAGCGGCAGGATGGCGAGTGCGAGCGCGGCGAGCACCCCGACGACGACCTTGTTGTGCTTGTTCATCATGGTGGGCACTCCGTCAGGCGCGGTCCGCGACGCGTTCGCCCAGCAGCCCGGAAGGTCGCAGCGTCAGCACCACGATCAGCACGACGAAGGCGAAGATGTCGGAGTAGTGGCTGCCCAGGACGCCGCCCGTGAGCACCCCCAGGTAACCGGAGCCGATCGCCTCGATGAGCCCGAGCAGGATGCCGCCAACCACGGCGCCCGCCAGGTTGCCGATGCCGCCGAACACCGCCGCCGTGAAGGCCTTCAGGCCGGGCAGGAAGCCCATCGTGTGCTGCACGGTGCCGTAGTTCGATGCGTACATCACGCCGGCGATGGTGGCCAGCACGGCGCCGATGATGAAGGTGGCCGAGATGACCGTGTCCGGCTTCACGCCCATCAAGGCCGCGACCCGCGGGTTCTCCGAGGTGGCTCGCATCGCGCGGCCCAGGCGGGTGTAGTTCACCAGGTACATCAGCACCGCGAGCGACACCGCGGTCGCGCCGAGGATCATGATCTGCGTGCTGGTGATCACGGCGCCGCCGAACTGGAACGGCTTGACCGGCAGCAGCGTGGGATAGGGCTTGTAGTTCGGCTTCCAGATGATCATCGCCAGCGTCTGCAGCAGGATCGACATGCCGATCGCGGTGATCAGGGGCGCCAGCTTGGGGCTGTTGCGCAGCGGCCGGTAGGCGACCTTCTCGATGACGAAGTTCAGGGCGGCCGTGACGACGCAGGAGATGACCAGCGCCACCAGCAGCAGCAGCCAGCCCGGGATGCCCGGCATCGCCTCCTGCGCGGTGGTGATGATCGACCAGCTGGTGAGCGCGCCCACCATCAGCACCTCGCCGTGGGCGAAGTTGATCAGGTTGATGATGCCGTACACCATGGTGTAGCCGAGGGCCACAAGTGCGTACATGCTGCCCAGGACCAGACCGTTGATGATCTGCTGAAGCAGGATCTCCATAGAGGGTTCTCCGTTTCTTTCGCTGTTCGTGCCGTTGCGCCTTTGTGAGGCGTCTCGTCATCTAGCAAAAAACCCGCCATGCAGGTGGAGGGTGGGTCATTCGGCCGGGATTGTAGCGGCGGCACCCCGCGCGCCCTGCCCTGCCTGCCAAGGGATTTACCCTCGTGTGCGGTTCAACGCCCGCAGCTCGCGCAGCTTCTCGCCGATGCGGATCTCCAGCCCGCGCTCCACCGGCCGATAGAACTCCGGCGGCTTCATGCCTTCGGGGAAATAGGTCTCGCCGGCCGCGAAACCGCCCTGCTCGTCGTGCGCATAACGGTAGTCCTTGCCGTGGCCCAGGTCCTTCATCAACTTGGTCGGCGCATTGCGCAGGTGCATGGGCACCGGGCGGGTGGTGTCCTTCTTCACCAGGGCGCGGGCCTCGTTGTAGGCCTTGTAGACCGCGTTGGACTTGGGTGCCATGGCCAGGTAGACCAGGCATTCGGCCAGGGCGAGCTCGCCTTCCGGGGTGCCCAGGCGCTCGTACACATCGGCGGCGTCGAGCGCCAGGCGCAGGGCGCGTGGATCCGCCAGCCCGACGTCTTCCACCGCCATGCGGATCATGCGCCGCGACACGTAGCGGGGATCGACGCCGCCGTCGATCATGCGCACGAACCAGTACAGCGTCGCGTCGGGATCCGAGCCGCGCACCGACTTGTGCAGGGCGCTGACCGTGTCGTAGAACTGGTCCCCGCCCTTGTCGTAGCGGCGCATGCGCTCGCCCAGCACCTTCAGCAGCCATTCGTCGGTGACTTGCGCGCGCTTCTCCTTGGTGGCCGCGACCGCCAGCGTCTCCAGCGTGTTCAGGAGCCGGCGGGCGTCGCCGTCGGCATAGCCGATCAGGCGATCGAGCGCGGCGGGCTCGATCGCCGGGACCGCATCGATGCCCTGTGCCCGCTGCACGATCAGCTTGAGGTCTTCTTCCCCCAGGGGCTGCAGCACGTACACCGCGGCCCGCGACAGCAAGGCCGAATTCACCTCGAACGAAGGGTTCTCGGTGGTGGCGCCGATGAACGTGAACAGGCCGGACTCCACGTGCGGCAGGAAGGCGTCCTGCTGGCTCTTGTTGAACCGATGCACCTCGTCGACGAAGACGATGGTGCGTCGCCCTTGCCCCTGCGCGATCAGCGCCTGCTCCACGGCTTCCCGGATGTCCTTGACGCCCCCCAGCACGGCGCTGATGGTGATGAACTGGGCGTCGAAGGAGTCGGCCATCAGCCGCGCGATGGTGGTCTTGCCGGTGCCGGGCGGCCCCCACAGGATGCAGCTGTGGGGCTGGCCCGATTCGAATGCGATGCGCAGCGGCATGCCCTCGCCCAGCAACTGCTGCTGCCCGATCACCTCGCCCAGCACCCTGGGCCGCAGGCGCTCGGCGAGCGGCGCGTGCGCGGCGGGGGTCGTCTTGCTCATGCGGGCAGTTTATATTGCGCCTCATGGAACCCGCGTTCTGGTCCTCCCTGTCGGCACTGCTGGGCGTCGCCATCGGCGGCGGCATCAGCTTTCTGCTGAACCGGCAGCAGTTCGGCAACCAGCTGCGCATCCAGCAGGAACTGCACAAGGTGGAATTCATGGCGGAGACCACGGCCCGCCATTTCCTCAGTCACAAGAGCTACACCGACCGTTCCTTCGAAACCTTGCGCAACCACCTGGGCGGCTTCACGGACGACGAACTGCGCAAGATCCTGGTGCGGGCCGGCGCGATCCGTGTCTACCGCGAAGACGGTTCGGAATGGTGGCGCCTGCTCTCGCGCATGGAAGAATACATAGAGCGCAAGCAGCTGAACGAGATCGCCCGCGAGATCTAGGAGGCCCCGATGAACAGCGACTACCGCACCCGCACGATGACGCGCGAGGACGTCGCGCTGGCGGTCGACTGGGCTGCGGCCGAAGGCTGGAACCCCGGCTCCAACGACCCCACCACCTTTCGCGCCGCGGATCCCTCCGGCTTCTTCGTCGGGCTGCTGGACGAGGAGCCGATCGCATCGATCTCGGTCGTCAGGTACGGCGCCAACTTCGCCTTCGTCGGCCTCTACATCGTGCGCCCGGGCTTTCGGGGCAAGGGCTTCGGCCGGCGCCTCTGGCGCGACGCGATGGCCTCGGCGGCCGGCCGGCAGGTCGGGCTCGATGGGGTGCTCGCGCAGCAGGACAACTACCGCAAGTCGGGCTTCGCGCTTGCCTGGCGCAACGCCCGCTACGAAGGCGCCGGGCTGGCGCGCGACTCCAGCGAGCGCCGCGTGTGCCCGCTGCAGCAGGTGGAATGGGAAGACGTCGTGGCGTACGACCGGCCCTTCTTCCCCGCCGACCGCTCCCTGTTCCTGCATGGCTGGCTGCGGCAGTCGAACGCGGTCGTCCTCGGCTTCGTCGACCATGGGCGGCTGCAAGGCTACGGCTTGATCCGGCGCTGCCGCGTCGGCTGGAAGATCGGCCCGCTGTTCGCGGACCATGAAGAAGCCGCCGAAGCGCTCTACGTCGCGCTGGCTGGCCAGGCTGCCGCTTCCGAACCGGTCTCGCTCGACATCCCCGACACCCACAACGCCGCGCTGGCACTGACCCGCAGGCACGGCATGCGCATGATTTTCGAAACGGCGCGGATGTACACCGGCCAGCCGCCGTCACTGCCGATGACCCGAACCTACGGCATCACCAGCTTCGAACTCGGGTAGGGCGTGCGGCTTGCCGCGCACCGTACGTAACCGGAAGACTCAGGGCGCCTGCACGACGTCCGCGCCCTTGGGGGGCGTGAAGACGAAGCTCTCGGCCGGGATCGGCGGGTTCACCTGCAGGTTGTTGAAGGTCAGCACCGACTTCTGGCCGAAGCTGTCCAGGATGTCCAGCGAGGCGAGTTGCTCGCCCCGAAAGCCGACCCGCATGGCCGTGAGCTGCCCTTCCTTCTGCCTGGGCGTGGCCTGCACCCATTGCAGGCCATTGCTGTCCGGCAGCACCTGCAGTTCGAAGTCACGCTTGAGGGACTCCAGGTCCGGCGACGCGGCGATCAGTGCGGCGGGCGTGGAGCCCAGTACCTTGGCCTGCTTGCGCGAACTGACCTGGTTCAGGTCCTTGTCGTGCAGCCACAGCGTGTTGCCGTCAGCCACGATGGTCTGCTCGAAAGGCTTGCGGTATTCGAAGCGGAAGCGGTTCGGGCGCTGGAATTCGAAGGTGCCGCTGGAGGTCTTGGTCTTGGCCACCTGCCCCTGGCGGGCCGGTCCCGTGATCACTTGCGTGAACTCGGCGCGGCCGGTCTTGGCGGTACGGATGAAATTTTCCAGGCTCTCCATCGCCCCGGCATGGGCGGCGAGCGTGAGCGCCGAGAGCGCGAAGGCGGCAAACAGTTTCTTCATGGGGTTCTCCAACAGAGCATTGTCGGTTGGGTGTGCGGCCGGCGCGGAAGTTCGTTACGAGACGTTCATTCGATGCGGCCGGGGACCAGGATCTCCCGCTGGCCGCGGCCGTTCATCGCGCTCACCAGCCCGGCTTTTTCCATCGATTCGAGCAGGTTGGCGGCCTTGTTGTAGCCGATGGAGAGGTGGCGCTGCACCAGCGAGATGCTCGCCTTCTGGTTCTTCAGCACGATCTCCACGGCGCGGTCGTACATCGGGTCGGCCTCGCCGCCGCCGCCTTCACCGGCGAGGCCCGGTCCGCCGTCCTCATCGACGGTGCCGCCCTCGAGCACGCCTTCGATGTAGTTCGGCTCGCCGCCCTGCTCTTTCAGGTAGGCCACGACGCGGTGCACTTCCTCGTCGCTGACGAAGGCGCCGTGCACGCGGATCGGCAGGCCGGTGCCGCTGGGCATGTACAGCATGTCGCCCATGCCGAGCAGCGCTTCGGCGCCCATCTGGTCGAGGATCGTGCGGCTGTCGATCTTGCTGGAGACCTGGAACGAGATGCGGGTGGGGATGTTGGCCTTGATCAGGCCGGTGATCACGTCGACGCTGGGACGCTGGGTCGCCAGGATCAGGTGGATGCCCGCGGCACGCGCCTTCTGCGCCAGCCGGGCGATCAGTTCCTCGATCTTCTTGCCGACCACCATCATCAGGTCGGCCAGCTCGTCGATCACGACCACGATATAGGGCAGGCGCTCCAGCGGCTCCGGGCTGTCGGGCGTGAGGCTGAAGGGGTTGTAGATGAACTGTTCCCTCGCCTTGGCTTCGTCGATCTTGACGTTGTAGCCGGCCAGGTTGCGCACCCCCAGCTTGGACATCAGCTTGTAGCGGCGCTCCATCTCGGCGACGCACCAGGTGAGGCCGTTGGCCGCCTGCCGCATGTCGGTCACCACCGGGCACAGCAGGTGCGGGATGCCCTCGTACACCGACATCTCCAGCATCTTGGGGTCGATCATCAGCAGCCGGACGTCGCGCGCTTCGGCCTTGTAAAGCAGGCTCAGGATCATCGCGTTGATGCCGACCGACTTGCCCGAGCCGGTGGTGCCGGCCACCAGCACGTGCGGCATCTTGGCGAGGTCGGCCACCACGGGGTTGCCCACGATGTCCTTGCCCAGGCCCAGGGTGAGTTGCGACTTGGCTTCGTTGTAGGCCTGCGAGCCGAGGATCTCCGACAGCCGGATCGACTGCCGCTTG
>JAQGMY010000268.1 GCA_028292105.1 Ramlibacter sp. | reverse complement strand
GGCTTGCACCTGTAGGGTGTGCAAGCTTCGCTTGCGCACCGTGACGGCCGTGATGGTGCGCAAGCAAGCTTGCACACCCTACGAAATGGCGGGTCCTGCCGGGGTGTCAGTCCATCCGCGCCCAGCGCGGCATCTGCGCCGCCAGCGGCCGGGCGAAATCATCGGCGCCCTGCGCGGTCATGCGCTTGCGCATCTCCGGCTTGCACCTGTAGGGTGTGCAAGCTTCGCTTGCGCACCGTGACGGCCGCAATGGTGCGCAAGCAAGCTTGCACACCCTACGAAATGCGGGTCTCGCCCGGGTGTCAGTCCATGCGCGCGCCGGACTTCTTCACCGCATCGGCCCAGCGCGGCAGCTCCGCCGCCAGCGACCGGGCGAAATCGTCAGCGCCCAGGAAGGCCGGATCGGCACCCTGCGCGATCATTCGGTTGCGCACCTCCGGGGTGGCCAGCACCTGGCGGAATGCATCGCTCAAGCGTGCCGTCACGTCCCTGGGCAGGTTGGCCGGTGCCAGGAAGCCGTAGAAGCCGACCACCTCGAAGTCCTTGATGCCGCTCTCCATCACGGTGGGCACATCCGGCAACGCCGGATTGCGCTCGCGGCTGGTGACGGCGAGTGCCTTCACCTTGCCCTGCTTGTGGTACGCCGCCGCCTGCGGGATCGATTCGGCCATGAACTGCACCTGTCCGGCCATCAGGTCGGTGAAGGCGGGCGCGCTGCCGCGGTAGGGAATGTGCACCATGAACAAGCCGGTGGCGCTCTTGAACATCTCGGGCACCAGGTGGCTGATGCCGCCATTGCCGGCCGAGCCGTAGTTCACCTGGCCCGGCCGGGACCTCGCGTAGGCGACGAACTCCTGCAGCGACTTCGCCGGCACCTGCGGATTCACCAGCAGCGCCAGCGGCTGCATGGCGGTGCGGGCGATCGGCGTGAAGTCACGCAGCGTCTGGTACGGCAGCTTGCTGTACAGGGCCGGGTTGATCACCATCACGCCCGTGTTCGCCAGCATCAGCGTGTAGCCGTCCGCCGGGGCCTTCATCACTTCCTGCGCGCCCACCGTGCCGCCCGCGCCCGACTTGTAGTCGATGATGATCGGCTGGCCCAGCACCGCCTGCAGGCGCTCCGACAGCAGCCGCGCATGCTGGTCCAGCGGGCCGCCGGCGGGAAAGCCGATGACGACGCGAATCGGCTTGTCGGGGAAGGCGGCGTGGGCGGCGGTGGCCAGGCCGGCCAGCAACAAGACGGCGGCGGTTTTCCATGACTGCATGATGTCTCCTTGGTCAGCGGCGATGATAAACACGCGCCCCGGTCACTTTGGCGACGGGCGTGCGGACTTCCCCCCATGCGTCAGCGCGCCGCAATGGCTATGTTCGCGGCTTCAGGAGTCGAGCTTTTCATGGAACGTCCGCACCACAAGTTCTGGCCCAAGCGCCTGCCCCATTCGATCACCGCTCCGGCCACTTCGCTGTGGGACAACCTGGCCATCAGCGCGCGCCGCTATCCGCAAAAAGCGGCCATGGTGTTCTTCGGCCGCGTGTTCCCCTATGCGCAAGTGCAGCAGCAGGCCGAGCGCCTGGCCGCGCGCTTGCACGCGATGGGCGTGCGCAAGGGCGACCGCGTCATGCTGGACATGCAGAACTGTCCGCAGCTGCTGATCGCGCATTTCGCCATCCTGCGTGCCAACGCGGTGGTGGTGCCGGTCAACCCGATGAACCGCGCCGAGGAGCTGAAGCACTACATCGTCGACCCCGATGCGAAGGTCGCCATCACCACCGGCGACCTGGCCGCCGAGATCGCGAAGGCCAATGCGCAACTGGCGCCGGGGCAGCGCCTGGCGCACCTCGTCGTCACGCAGTTCACCGACGCCTTCGATCCCGACGCGCCCGACGCCGGGCCCATGCCGGCCAGCTGGAAGGACTGGTTGCTCACGCGGCATGCGCTGCCCGAGATCCCCGGCGGGCAGTGCACGGCCTGGGCCGATGCGCTGGACAACGACTTGCCACTGCCGGCGCTCGAAGTCGGCCCGGAGGACCTGGCCGTACTGCCGTACACCAGCGGCACCACGGGGAATCCGAAAGGCTGCATGCACCCGCACCGCAGCCTGATGCACAACGCCGTTGCCGGCAGCCTCTGGGGCAACGCCACTCCCGAGGGCGTGACGCTGCTGGTCGTGCCCATGTTCCACATCACCGGCATGGTGAGCCTGATGCACGCGAACATCTACACCGGCTCGACGCTGGTGATGATGCCGCGCTGGGACCGCGATGTCGCCGGCTGGCTGATCTCCAACTGGAAAGTCACGGCCTGGACCAACATCCCGACGATGGTCATCGACCTGCTGGGCAGCCCCAACTTCGCCAGCTACGACCTCACCAGCCTGGGCTACATAGGCGGAGGCGGTGCGGCGATGCCGCAGGCGGTGGCGCAGCGCCTGCTGGAACAGTTCGACCTGCAGTACGTCGAAGGCTACGGCCTCACCGAGACAGCCGCGCCTTCGCACAGCAACCCCCCCGATGCACCCAAGCAGCAGTGCCTGGGCATCCCTTTCATGAGCTGCGATGCCCGCGTGGTCGATCCCGAGACGCTGCGCGAGCTGCCTCCCGGCGAGCAGGGCGAGATCATCATGCACGGGCCCATGGTCTTCAACGGCTACTGGAAGCGCCCGGAAGCCACCGAGGCCGCCTTCATCGAATTCGAGGGCAAGCGCTTCTTCCGCTCCGGCGACCTGGGCCGCACCGACGAGGACGGCTATTTCTTCCTGACCGACCGGCTCAAGCGGATGATCAATGCGTCGGGCTTCAAGGTGTGGCCGGCGGAAGTCGAGGCGCTGATGTTCCGGCACCCGGCGATCCAGGAAGCCTGTGTCATCTCGGCGCGCGACAGCTACCGGGGCGAAACGGTGAAGGCGGTGGTGGTGCTGCGGCCCACCCACAAGGGTCAGGTGACGGAGCAGGACATCGCCGACTGGTGCCGCGAAAACATGGCGGTGTACAAGATGCCGCGGATCGTGCAGTTCGTCGACGCGCTGCCCAAGAGCGGCAGCGGCAAGGTCATGTGGCGGACACTGCAGGAAGCCGAGAACTGAGTTCAGGCGAAGGTAGTACATCGCTGTGGGAGCAAGCCTACAAGGCCGCTGTGCCGCAGCAGCTACGATAGCGCGCCGCCCTATGACCTGCGGCTGTTCGCACTGGATGAGACGCACCACAATCACCGTACCTTTGCCCACGCAGGAACGCGCATCCACCGGGATCCCCGGGCTGGATGATGTCCTGGGTGGTGGCCTGCCCACCAACCACGTCTACCTCGTGGAGGGCGACCCCGGCTCGGGCAAGACGACGCTGGGCCTGCATTTCCTGCGCGAAGGCGTGCGCAAGGGCGAGCGGGGCCTCTACGTCACCTTGTCCGAGACGGCGACCGAATTGCGCACCGTGGCCGCTTCCCACGGCTGGACGCTCGATCACATCGAACTGTTCGAGCTGGTGAGCGAGGAAGGCCTGAGCCCCGAGCTGGAGCAGTCCATCCTGCACCCGTCGCAGATCGAGTTGGGCGAGACGGTGCGCGGTGTGATCGCCGCCGTCGAAAGGCTGCAGCCGCAACGGGTGGTGTTCGACAGCCTGTCGGAAATGCGGCTGCTGGCGCAGGACCCCTTGCGCTACCGCCGGCAGGTGCTGGCGCTGAAGAAATTCTTTTCCGACCAGGGTTGCACCGTGCTCTTGCTCGATGATCGCTCCAGCCGCGACACCGACCAGCAGTTGCACAGCATCGCGCACGGGGTGGTCAACCTGGAACAGTCGGTCGATCAATACGGGCCGGAGAGGCGCCGCTTGCGCGTGCTGAAGATGCGCGGCATCAAGTTCCGCGGCGGCGACCACGACTTCATCCTCGATACCGGCGGGCTGTCGGTGTTTCCGCGGCTGGTGGCGTCGGAACACCGGATGCCGGCCGACCACCAGGTCGTCAGCACCGGCGTGGCCAAGCTGGACGCCCTGATGGGCAGCGGCCTGCCTCGGGGCAGCAGCATGCTGTTCAACGGGCCGTCGGGCGTCGGCAAGACGACCACGGCGATCGCCAGCACCATCGCGGCGCTGCGCCGCGGCGAGTCGGCTGCCTACTACCTGTTCGACGAGGGCCTGTCGACGCTCGTCACCCGGGCCAGGGCGCTGGGAATGGACGTCGAGCCTTACATCACGAGCGGACAGCTCAAGGTGACGGCGCTCGACCCCGCCGAAGTATCGCCCGGTGAATTTGCCCACATGGTGCGGCATGCGGTCGAGGACGACGGCGCCCAGCTGGTGGTCATCGACAGCCTCAACGCCTACATGCAGGCGATGCCTGGCAGCAAGTACCTCATGCTGCAGATGCACGAGCTGCTGACGTACCTGAGCCACCGCAACGTGGTGACGATCCTGATCCTCGGCCAGCATGGCCTGACCGGCGAGCTGCACAGCGACGTCGACATGAGCTATCTCGCCGACGGCATCCTCCTGTTCCGCTACTTCGAGGCGCGCGGCCGCTTGCTGAAGGCCGTCTCCATGGTGAAGAGCCGCACCACGCGGCACGAGCAGACCATCCGGGAATTCCGCATGGGCGACTCGGGCCTCGAAGTGGGCCAGGAGCTCACCGACTTCGAAGGCGTGCTGACGGGCGTGGCCGCCTACCACGGCCAGGTTCCCCTGCTGGGCGACGCCCGCTCCGGGAGCAAGTGATGGAACTTCGGGTCCTGATCCATGCGCCCCGCGGCCGCGACGGAGCGGTCGTGCACGACGTGCTGCAGCAGCGAGGCATCCCGTCGCTGATCTGCGCCAGCGAAAGCGATCTGCTGCAAGCGATGAAGGAGGGCGCGGCCAGCGTGATCCTGACCGAAGAGGCCTTGCCGGACCTGCTGTCCGACGACGGGCTGCTGCACTGGCTGCAACACCAGCCGCCCTGGTCCGATTTCCCCTTCGTGGTGCTGGCCACCAAGCGCGAGGGCCGGCGTGCCGGCAAGGACCTGGGCTCGCTGCAGAAACTGGGCAACCTGGTGCTGCTGGAGCGGCCGCTCAACGCCGAGACGCTGGCGAGCGCCGCCGAATCGGCCGTGCGGGCGCGCCGGCGCCAGTACGCCGCGCGCGAGCACCTCGAGGAACTCAAGCGCACTCGCATCGAGCTGGAGCGGCTGAACGGCGAACTGGAACACCGCATCCTCACCCGCACCAAGGAGCTCGCCAGCGCCAACGATCGCCTGATGAAGGAGATCAACGAACGCGAGCGGGCCCAGGCAGCGCTGACGCAGGTGCAGAAGATGGAGGCGATCGGCCGGCTCACCGGCGGCATCGCCCACGACTTCAACAACCTGCTGCACGTGGTCAACATGAACCTCGAGCTGGTCTCGCTCTATGCCAAGGAGGAGAAGGTCAAGCCGGTGGTGGACCGCGCCAAGAGCGCCGCGCGACGGGGCGCGCGCCTGACCAACCAGTTGCTGTCCTTCGCCCGCAGCCAGTCGCTGTTGCCGAAGGTCACGCGCGTGAACCAGCTGCTGCTGGGCATGAAGGACCTGCTGGAGATCTCGGTGGGCAGCGGCGTCGAAGTGGTGCTGGACCTGTGCGAGGAAGATGCCTCCGTCGTGCTGGACCCGAGCCAGCTGGAGATGGCGGTGCTCAACCTGGCCGTGAACTCGCGCGACGCCATGCCCGAAGGCGGCAAGCTCACGATCACCACCGGCACGCGCTTCCTCGACGAGGACCGCGACCTCGCCGAGGGCGACTACGTGCTGTTGTCCGTGACGGACACCGGCGCGGGGATTCCGAAGAACGTGCTGCCGAAGGTGTTCGATCCCTTCTTCACCACCAAGCCGGTGGGCAGCGGCACCGGCCTCGGGCTGAGCCAGGTCTATGGCTTCGCCAGCCAGTCGGGCGGCATCGCCCGCATCCGCAGCGTGGAGGGCGAGGGCACCACCGTGGAATTGCTGTTCCCCGAGGCCGACGCCGAAGCGGAAGAAGTCAATGCAGTGCGCCAGCAGCCGGCGATCCCGCCCCTGGCCGCGGCTTGCCACATCCTGGTGGTCGAAGACGACCCGGACGTGCGGCGCGTGATCGTCGAGTGCCTGAGCCTGATCGGCTACAAGGTCACGGAGGCGGCGAACGGCAGCGAGGCGCTGACGCAACTGGCGGCGACCAAGCCGGACCTGATGGTGGTCGACTACGCGATGCCGGACATGACGGGCGCGGAGGTGATCTCCGAGGCGCGCAAGATGATCGGCGATATCCCGGTGATCCTCGCGACCGGGTACGCCGACATGGCTGCGGTGGAGCGCCTGGCCGGCAAGCCGAAGATCCTGCGCAAGCCCTTCGACATCGCGCAGCTCGGTGACGCCGTGCACAGCGTGCTCGAAAGCGCGCGCGACAAGGCGGAAGTGCCTGGCGTTTGAAGGGCATGGATCCCGGCGCGAGGCCGGGAAGACACCACCGGCTCAGCGCTTGCGCATCAGCATGCTGCCCACCATCAGCCCCAGCGCAAAACAGGCATAGACATTCACCATCTCCGGCTTCGCCAGCCGGTGCTCGAAGCCGGGGGTGAAGCGCTTGGGCGTGAGCTGGTAATCGACGAAGCAGGCGATGCTGGCCGCCGCGATGGCACCGGCGGCGGCAGGCAGTGCTTGCTTCGCCTCCTGGCGCGCACCCCATGCCTTCGCGTGCAGCACCGCCCAGAACAGCGAGGCGCCGTGGTGGGTGAGATACCCGGTCAAGGTATAGAGCGCGCGAGGTTCGTCCGCTTCCAGCGAGCGGCGGCCGAAGAACCAGTGGCTCACCGCATTGATGGGGGCGGCGGCCTCGCCACGGCGGTGACCCGCCCAGGCGAGGTACGCCCCTGACAGGACGCTTGCCAGGCTGCCGCTGACGGCGCCTTCGCGCAGGGCTTGTTTCCATGTGATCATGCCGCCGAGTCTAGGCATGCGCCGCCTCGGCGGGGTGCCACGCTCTCAAAGGGTAACGGCGGGCCGCACCCGCGGGGCTGCAGGCTGGCTAGACTGGCCCTCATGCGGGTCCTCCTCACCGGCGCCACTGGCTTCATCGGCCGTGCCGTCGCGCACGCCCTGCAGGGGCGTGGCCACGCCGTCGTACGGGTGCAGCGGCGCCCCGGGCGTGCGGCCAGTGACGTGCTGCAGGGGGACTTCGCGCAAGTGCCCGAGCGCGGCTGGTGGGCCAGCCGGCTCGCCGGGATCGACGCGGTGGTCAACGCGGTCGGCATCCTGCGCGAGCAGCCCGGCCAGAGCTTCCGCGCATTGCATGCGGATGCTCCGTCGGAACTGTTCCACGCCTGCGCACTAGCGGGTGTCTCCACGGTCGTGCAGGTCTCGGCGCTGGGCGCCGATGCGAACGCGCGATCCGCCTATCACCTGAGCAAGCGCGTCGCCGACGACGTGCTGCGGTCCTTGCCGCTGCGCGGCGCCGTGGTGCAGCCGTCGCTCGTCTACGGTCCCGGCGGCACCAGCGCCGGCCTCTTCAACAAGCTGGCGCTGGCGCCGCTGCTGCCGTTCCCGGCGGCGGGGCGCATGCTGGTGCAGCCGGTCCACATCGACGACCTGGTGGCCGGCATCGTCGCGCTGGTGGAGGCGCCGCCGGCACGCATCACGACGCTGGCATTCGCCGGGCCCCAGCCGATCGCACTGCGCGACTACCTGCAAGAGCTGCGCGGCGCGCTGGGCGAGGGCGGGCGGGTGTGGATGCTGCCCCTGCCGACCTTCGCCTTCCGTGCCGCAGCCACCTTGGCCGCGCACCTGCCCGGCAGCATGCTGGACCTGGAGACCGCCGACATGCTGCTGGCGGGCAACGCGACGCAGCACAACGCGCTGCCGCAGTTGCTGGGCCACCCGCCCAGGCCGCCGCGCGAGTTCGTCGCCCCTGCGTGGCGCGAGAGCGAACGGCGCAGCGCAGCGCTGGCCTTGTGGCTGCCGGTGCTGCGGCTGGCGCTGGCCTTGCTGTGGCTGTGGACCGCCGCCGTGTCGTTCGGCCTTTACCCGGTGCAGGACAGCTATGCGCTGCTGGCGCGGGTCGGATTGCACGGCGGCGTGGCAACGGTTGCCCTGTATGGCGCCGCCTTTCTCGATCTCGCGCTGGGGGTCCTCACGCTCGCCTGTCCGGCGCGCTGGCGCCGGCTGGTCTGGCTGGCGCAGTTCGCGCTGGTCGGCGGCTACACGGTGCTCATCTCCTTCTTCCTGCCGGAGTACTGGCTGCATCCCTACGGCCCGATCACCAAGAACCTGCCCATCCTCGCTTGCATAGGCCTGTCGTGGGCGCTGGAGCCGCCGCGGCGGCAAGGGTGATGGATTACCTGGTCCTCAAATGGGTGCACATTCTTTCGTCGACGATCCTGTTCGGCGCCGGCGTCGGCTCGGCCTTCCA
Source organism: Ramlibacter sp. (assembly GCA_028292105.1). Classification (GTDB taxonomy): domain Bacteria; phylum Pseudomonadota; class Gammaproteobacteria; order Burkholderiales; family Burkholderiaceae_C; genus Ramlibacter. The sequence continues at coordinate 9,385 of JAQGMY010000268.1, read as the reverse complement.
CCTGTTCGTGGCGACGCTGCGGCGCGACACCGACGGCGTGGCCACGGCAACCCGCAACGTGGTGCTGGCGGACTGGCTGCTCACCACGCCGGCGGCCATCCTGCAGCCGGCGACCGGCCTGGCGCTGGTGCACAGGATGGGCGTGCCGTACAGCACGCCGTGGGTGGCCTGGTCGCTGGGGCTTTATGCGGTGGCCATCGCCTGCTGGCTGCCGGTGGTCTGGATGCAGATCCGGATGCGGGACATCGCGGTGGCGGCCGCCGACCGGGGCGCGCCGGTGCCGGCCGCGTACGACCGCCTGTTCCACCGCTGGACCGTCCTGGGCCTGGCGGCCTTCGCGGCCTTCCTCTTCATCTTCTGGCTGATGGTGACCAAGACGTTGCCCTGGGCCCTCTGACACCATGACCGAAGACCTCCTGGACTGCCTGATCATCGGCGGCGGCGCCGCGGGGCTCACCGCGTCCGTCTACATGGGCCGCTACAAGCGGCGCGCCGTGGTCGTCGATTCCGGCCAGAGCCGCCTGCAGTGGATCCCGCGCACGCGCAACGTGCCCGGCTTTCCGGACGGCATCGAGGGGCCGGAGCTGCTGGCGCGACTGCGGGCGCACGGCGCGAAGTACGGGGTTGCGAGAGAGCAGGCACGCATCGCCAGGCTGGAGCGCAGCGAAGCGGGCCTCTTCACCGCGCACGCGGACGACGGCCGAAGCTGGCGCGCCCGCCACGTGCTGCTGGCGACAGGGGCGCGCGATGTCGCGCCCGAGATCGAAGGCATCGAAGGCGCGGTGAAGGCCGGCCAGGTGCGCTTCTGCCCGATCTGCGACGGCTTCGAGACGCAAGGGCAGCGGGTGGCGGTGCTGGGACGCTCGGGCCATGGCATGCGCGAGTCGCTGTTCATCTCCAACTTCGGCAACCAGGTCACCTGGCTGTCGATGGCGACCCAGGAAGAGGTCGACCTGCCGGACCTGGCGCAGTTGCGCGCGGCGGGCGTGCGCGTGGCGGAGAGCGTGCCCAGGCGCATCAAATGCGGTGTCGACGATTGCGGCGTGCGGGTCGAATTGCTCAACGGCCAGGTGCTGGAGTTCGACACCCTGTATCCGGCGCTGGGCCTGCAGCACATGTCCGACCTCGCCGTCGGGCTCGGAGCCAGGGCCGAGGCGAACGGCCAGCTCACGGTGGATTCGCACCAGCAGACGACGGTGCCCGGCCTCTATGCCGCGGGTGACGTGTCGCTGGACCTGAACCAGATCAGCGTCGCGGCCGGCCATGCCGCGATCGCCTCGACGGCGATCCACAACCGCCTGTAAGGCCCTTCGGGTAAACGCGCAGACTGCCAGGCCCGGCCAGCGCTAACGTTCCATTCCCACCGAGGAGACTTCCATGCGTCACGCACTCGTCTTGTTCGCTGCGCTGTCCTTTGCCGGCGCTGCCCTCGCGCACAACTGTCCCAACGAGATGAAGGCCATCGATGCCAAGCTGGGCACCAAGCCGACCCTGTCCAAGGACGTGTCGGAGCAGGTGGCCAAGCTGCGCGCCAGCGGCGAGGAACACCACAAGGCCGGCCGCCACGATGCCTCCATGAAGGACCTGGGCGAGGCCAAGAAGCTGCTCGGAATCTGATTCAGGCGATCGCCGCCCCGCGCTGCGCCAGCAGTTCGCGCAGCAGCGAGCGGTGGCAGCGGTTTTCGTCCTCGCAGTAGCAACCCACGGAAAAGGCCGTGGTGTGCGACAGCACGGCCAGCAGGTCCAGCACGTGGCTGGCGTCCGGCTGCTTCATCTCCGCAAGGTACGTGCGCCGGAAGGCGGCCCATTCCTTGTCGCCCTGCGCCGACAGCGCCTGCGCCACCGTGGCGGCCGCGGGCGCCAGGTTGGGTAGCCACAGATCGTAGAAATCCCGACTGGCGAACTCCGCCTTCGGCACGCCGCGCGGCGGACGGCGCACGGTGCCCAGGCGCAGGCCTTCGCCGGGGGCGCGCGGTGAGCCGAGGCGGACGATACGGACGGGCATGGCGCAAGGGTAGCGGCAATCGGGCGCGCAGGAAAGCCCGCTGGTTCACCGCACGGGCACCAGGCCCGGTTCCGCGGCGCCGGGCCAGAATGGCGGCATGACCCCATTGCGCCTTTCCGTTCTCGACCAGTCCGTCGCCCGTGCGGGCGTTCCGCAGGACCTCTCGATCCGTGACACCGTATCCCTGGCCGAGCATTGCGAGCGCCTGGGTTACCACCGGTTCTGGCTCAGTGAGCACCACGCCATGCCGACCATCGTCGGCACCGCCCCGGAGGTGCTGATGGCGGCGGTGGCGGTGCGCACGTCGACCATCCGCATCGGCAGTGCAGGGGTGATGCTGCCGCACTACTCGCCCTTCAAGGTCGCCGAACAGTTCCGTGTGCTCGACGCCCTTGCGCCAGGGCGGATCGACCTCGGCGTGGGCCGCGCGCCGGGCAGCGATCACCGCACCGCCATGCTGCTCAATCCGGATCAGCGTTCATCGGATGCCTTTCCGCAGCAGGTGCGCGAACTGCAGGCCTGGGTCACCGGCGAGGACATGCCGCAGGGCCATGCCGGCCACGGCATCCAGGCTTTTCCGCGTGGCGCCACCAGCCCGCAGCTATGGATGCTGGGCAGCTCCAGCTATGGCGCGCAACTGGCGGCGCATTTCGGCATGCCCTATTCCTTTGCCCACTTCATCACCGATGGCGAAGGCTGCGGCGAGGCACTGGAACTCTATCGCCACCAGTTCAAGCCCGGGTTCACCCGGAGGCCGCAGGCGAATGCGTGCGTGTGGGCGCTGGCGGCCGACACCGAAGAACTAGCCTGGCACCTGTTCGCCAGCCGTGAGCGCACCCGTATCGATCGCCAGACCGGCCGCTTCAACCCGCTGCTGCCGCCGGACCAGGCGCCGCGTGCCTACACGGAGGCGGAGGCGGCCTACCGCCACGCATTGCGTTCCAAAGCGATGGTCGGGACCGGCGCCCAGGTCGCCGCCAAGCTGCGTGCGCTGGCGCAGGAACTGGAGGTCGAGGAACTGGTGGTGATCACGTGGACTTACGAGCCGCATGCGCAGCGGCGCTCGTATGAGTTGCTGGCGCAGGAACTGCAGTTGAAGGCTTGACGGTTCCCGCCGGCGTCAAGCCTCCGGCAATCCCAGCGCCGTCGCGATCACTTCCCGCAGTTGCTCGGTGCTCGCACCCTTGGAGACCGCCGGATGCTCGCCGAACACGCCCTCGAGGTCCGCCACCTCCTCGGTGTCCACCAGCGAGGTCAGGTACACCAGCGGGATCTCCGCGGTGGCCGGATCCTGCGACAGCGCGTAGGCCACTTCGTCGCCCTGCAGACCGGGCATGTCGATGTCGCACAGGATGACGCCGGGGCGCTCTTCGCGGGCCCGTTGCACCGCCAGCATCGGGTTCAACACGCCGACGACGCGGAAGTCCTCTCCCAGGCGGGCCGCAATGGCCCAGGCGACGGCTTGGTCGTCGTCGACGACGAGCACGCAAGGTTTCGCTTGTCGCGGGTCGGGCAGGATGCGCATGCTGGTTCGTTCCGATGGCTGCGGATGTACGTGGTGTAAGGTACTACAGAACGACCGGCATCAGCCACATCGACCCGGGAGACGACTTCGCCGATGGTGTGCGGCTTGCCGCGCACCATGCATGCGGATGGATTTGTCGCACCGGGTCTGCGGCTTGGCCTGCGGGGAGGCCGGGTGGTGCGCAAGCGGAGCTTGCACACCCTACGAACAGCCGACCTACGTAGGGTGTGCGGCTTGCCGCGCACCATGCTCAACCTCGGGCCACTCGCAAGGCAACGCCACGGCGAACAGCCCTTCACGTTGGCGCCGACTCTGGAGTTCGCCATCGCCGAGTCGGACCCGTCCGACATGGCGGCGGCGGTGTCCTCCGTGCGCCGTACGCACCGGCCTACAAGGAGGTGCCGGATGGCTTGGGTAGAACACAGCCATACCGGAGTACCTCATGAAGACGACCCGATACGGCGCAAGCCTGGTGCCCGCCCTCGCCGCCACCGCGGTGGCGCTTGCTGCACTGGCGACAGTGACCTCCAGCTGGATCGCCGGCCAGGATGCATCGCCCGCCCAAGCCGCTGCGAAGGTGCTCCCCGCGGCGCCGGAGCGCCAGCCGTGAAGTCGGCCATGCTGCTGCTGGCGACGCTCGCCGGTGCGGGTAGTGCCGCCGCGCAAGGCGCGGAGCACCGCAACCTGACCACCGGCGGGCCGCTCAAGCCCGGGATCTACGGCCGCATCGCGGTCGCCAGCCCGACCGCGCCGCCGCCCGTGATCTACCCGGAGCCCGTGATCGCCAGCGACACGCTGGTGCGGCCGGCCGCCAGGCCCGTCTACCTGTACGTGCCGCCGGGGCAGGTCCGCAAATGGAAGCAGCATTGCGCCAAGTGGTCGGCCTGTGAGCAGCCGGTGCTGTTCGTTCGCGTGGACGACAGCCCGAGCCGGTGGGGCGGCTGGAAGAAACTGCGCGAGCAGGTGGCCCTGCATCGGCCATGAAAGCGGCCGCGCCGACGCGGCCTTCGGTACCCAATGGGAACCGTCGCTGTGCTGTAATGAAACGGCACGCAAAGAACATCGGCAGGGCGGGGCCTCTCGCCGCTGCCGCCCCGCCAGGAGAAGCGGACGCATGTCCTTGAACCCATCGCCGGCCGCACGTGACGCGGAGCCGGACCCCGCGCGCAGAGCCATGACCGCGCGTTTCGCCGAAGTGCGGGCGCACAGCCTGGCGCTCGCCGCCCCGTTGTCCCCGGAAGACCAGTGCGTCCAGTCCATGCCGGAGGCCAGTCCGACCAAGTGGCACCTGGCGCACACCAGCTGGTTCTTCGAGGCGGTGGTGCTGGCGGCGCATGCGCCCGGCTACCAGCCGTTCGATCCGCGCTGGTTCCATCTTTTCAACTCATATTACGAGTCGCTCGGCACGCGCCATCCGCGGCCGCAGCGCGGGCTGCTCACGCGCCCGTCGCTGGCGCAGGTGCATGGCTATCGTGCGCACGTGGATCGCGCGGTGGAGCAGTTGATCGTCGGCGCGGACGGGGACGCGTGGACCTTGCTTGGCCCGCTGCTGGAACTGGGGCTGCACCACGAGCAGCAGCACCAGGAGCTGATCCTCACCGACGTGCTGCATGCGCTGTCCTGCAATCCGCTGCTGCCGGCGTATGCGGCAGGGGCGCCGCAGGGCCTGCGCCTGGCCGGCCACCGGCCGGCGCTGCAATGGCTGGCCGGCCCGTCAGGCGCGCTGGAGATCGGGCATGACGGCGGCGGTTTTGCTTTCGACAACGAGACGCCGCGGCACACCGTGTGGCTGCAGCCGTACCGCATCGGAGACCGGCTGGTCACGTGCGGCGAGTACGCGGACTTCATCGCCGATGGCGGCTATCGCACGCCCGCGCTCTGGCTCTCCGACGGCTGGGCGGTGGTGCAGGCGCAGCAGTGGCAGGCGCCGCTGTACTGGATAGCGCCCGGGGATCCGCGCGCTCCGGCGCCGCATTGGCAGGTCTTCGGGCTGCACGGTGTCCAGCCGCTGGACGCCGGCGCGGCTGTGACGCACCTGAGTTTCTACGAAGCGGCCGCTTACGCGGAATGGGCGGGTGCGCGCCTGCCCACCGAAGCCGAGTGGGAAGCAGCCAGTGGCCTGCCGGGGTTTCGCCAGGCGTTCGGCCAGGCCTGGCAATGGACGCGTTCTTCCTACGATCCCTACCCGGGTTACCGGCCCTGGACCGGCGCCATCGCCGAATACAACGGCAAGTTCATGGTCGGGCAGGTCGTGCTGCGCGGCAGCAGCATGGCGACGCCCGCGAGCCATGCGCGCGGCACCTATCGCAACTTCTTTCCGCCGGCGACCCGCTGGCAATTGAGCGGACTGCGGCTGGCGAAGGACGGCGCATGTTGAGCGGCGAGGCCCCGCCGGACTCGCAGTTCGCGCGCGACCTGATGGCCGCGCTGGGCTCGCGGCCGCACACGATCTCGCCGAAGTACTTCTACGACGCCGAAGGCTCGCGGCTGTTCGACCGCATCTGCGAACTGCCGGAGTACTACCCGACCCGGACCGAACTGGCGATCCTGCAGCGCAACGTCGGCGAGATGGCGGCGCTGGCCGGGCGCGGCGCCGAGATCGTCGAGTTCGGCGCCGGCTCGCTGCGCAAGGTGCGGCTGCTGCTGCAAGCCTTCGAGGCGCCGGCGCGTTATGTGCCGATCGACATCAGCGGCGAACACCTGCGCGACTGCGCCGCCATGCTGCGCTCGGAGTTCCAGGGACTGGACGTGCAGCCGCTGGTGGCCGACTACACGCAAGCCGTCGATCTGCCCGCCAGGGGCAGCAAGGGCCGCCGGATCGGCTTCTTTCCCGGTTCGACCCTGGGCAACTTCACGCCCGAGGAGGCGCTGGGCTTCCTGCGCCGCGCCGCCGGCGTGCTGCGCGGTGGCGCCCTGCTGATAGGCGCGGACCTGGTGAAGGACCCGGCGGTCCTGCATGCCGCCTACAACGACGCGCAGGGCGTGACCGCCGCTTTCAACCTGAACCTGCTGGTGCGTGCCAACCGCGAGCTCGGCACCAACTTCGTGCCTTCCCAGTTTGCGCACTATGCGTACTACAACGTGCCGCAGCAGCGCATCGAGATGCACCTGGTGAGCCGCACCGACCAAACCATCACCCTCGGCGGCGAGCGTTTCGCGATGCCGGACGGCGAGAGCCTGCACACCGAGAACTCCTGCAAGTTCACGGTCGCCGGGCTGCGCGGCCTGGCGACGTTCGCCGGCTTCCGTCCCGGTCCCGTCTGGACCGATCCCGAACGCCTGTTCAGCGTGCACTGGCTGCACGCGCCCTGAAGGAGAAGCCCATGAAAGCTGTGTGGAACGGCGCCGTCCTCGCCGAGAGCGACGACACGGTGGTGGTCGAAGGCAACCACTACTTCCCCGCGAGTTCGCTCAACCGCGACTACGTCACCTTCAGCAACCACAAGACCAGCTGTCCCTGGAAGGGCCAGGCCAGCTACTACTCGGTGATCGTCAACGGCGAGCTGAACCCGGAAGCGGTCTGGTATTACGCGGATCCCAAGCCGGAGGCCGAGATGGTGAAGGACCGGGTGGCGTTCTGGAAGGGCGTGAAGGTCGAGGGCTGATCGCCCGGCCTTAGGTAAGCTCGCGGGATGCTGCTCAGTCCCGCGTACACGTATCCCGACCAGGTTTCCACCCAGCTGCGGCAGCAGGGTTATGCCGTGCTCAGCCCCGCCGGCGTGAGCGAACTGGCCGGCTGCAGCCTCGAGGCGCTGATGGCGCTGCGTCCCTCGTGGGACGACCTGCCGCCCGACGCCTACCTGAAGGACGGCGGCCGCTACCGGCGGCGGCGCCACTCGTGCTTCGTCGCCGACACGGCGCAGGTGGCGCAGGCGCCGCATCGCGCCCACTGGCAGCCGGTCGAATACAACGCGCTGCACGGCGGCATGCACCGGCTGTTCGAGCCGATCGAGCCGGCCACCATCGCCCAGCCGGCCTGGCGCGCGCTGCTGCGCGCACTTGGCCAGGTCTGCTCGAACGTCAGGGGCGAGCAGCGCTGGTACGTCGAGGCGCACCAGTTCCGCATCGATACCCTGGAGGGCATCGGCAGGCCGACGCCGGAAGGCGCCCACCGCGACGGCGTCGACTTCGTCGCCGTGCTGCTGGTCGGGCGCAGCAACATCAAGGGCGGCGAGACCCGCGTTTTCGAAGCGGCCGGCCCCGGCGGCAAGCGTTTCACGATGTTCGAGCCGTGGACCATGCTGCTGCTCGACGACGCCGCGGTGATCCACGAATCGACGCCGATCCAGCCGACGGGCGAGAACGGCCACCGCGACACGCTGGTGCTGACCTGGCGCGCGGCTGGGTTCCAGGGTGAGGATGCCGCCGACGCTGCCGCCGAATCGCCAAATCCGCTATAGTCAGTTGCCGCCAAACGCAACAAGGGACGCCCGCGTGGAACCAGAACACACTATCGACGACATTCAAGCCGAAGATCACGAAATCCTGGTCGTCGAAGACAGCCCGACCCAGGCCGAGCGGCTGCGCCGCCTGATCCAGTCGATCGGCTACCGCGTACGGGTCGCGTCGAACGGCCAGCGCGCGCTCAACCTGATCCGCGAACGCAAACCCGACCTGGTCGTCTCGGACATCATCATGCCCGAGATGAACGGTTACGACCTGTGCCGCGCGCTGAAGGCGGAGCCGCTCTTGCGCGAGATCCCGGTGATCCTGGTGACCGCCCTGAACGACACGAAGGACATCATCCGCGGCATCGAATGCGGCGCCGACAACTTCGTGCGCAAGCCTTATTCCGAAGAGTACCTGCTCAACCGCATCAGCCAGGTGCTGCAGAACCGGCGGCTGCGCCAGGGGCAGGAACAGGACGGGGGACAGAACGGAGGACTCGATCCGGGACAGCACGCCGGCGTCGGCGTCTACCTCGGCGAGCAGAAACACTTCATCAACGCCGGCCGCCAGCAGATGCTCGACCTGCTGATCTCGACCTACGAACAGGCGGTGCAGGTCAACGGTGAGCTGCAGGCGCGCGAACGCCAGGTGCTCGAGCTGAACCTGAAGCTGTCGCACCACGCCGCCGAACTGGAGGTACACAACCAGGAGATCGCACGCAAGAATGGCGAACTGGCCGAGGCGAGCCGGATGAAGTCCGACTTCATCGCCAACATGTCACACGAGCTGCGTACCCCGCTCAACGCCATCATCGGCTTTACCGGCACGCTGCTGATGAAGCTTCCCGGGCCCTTGACCGGCGACCAGGAACGCCAGCTGGGCACGATCCGCACCAGTGCGCGCCACCTGCTCTCGCTGATCAACGACATGCTCGACGTCGCCAGGATCGAGGCCGGCAAGCTCACGCTGGCGATGGCGCCGGTGCAGTGCCAGTCGCTGCTGCGCGAAACGGTGGAGTCGCTGCGCCCGCTGGCGGCGCAAAAAGGCCTCGCCTTGACGATCGACCTGCCGGACAGCCCGGTCGCGATCATGATCAACTCCGACCGCCGCGCGCTGACGCAGATCCTCATCAACCTGGTCAACAACGCGATCAAATTTACCGGGCAGGGATCGGTGCGGGTGTCGCTGGTCCAGCGGCCTGGCGACGACGGCAATGATGGCGAAACCGTGACCGAGTTCGGCGTTGCCGACAGCGGCGCCGGCATCCGGCCGGAAGACCAGCCGAAGCTGTTCCAGGCGTTTTCGCAGCTCGACTCGACCTCGACCCGGCACGCCGAAGGCGCGGGGCTGGGGCTGTATCTGTGCAAGAACCTGGCCGACCTGTTGGGCGGAAGCTTGCAGTTTTCGAGCGAGTTCGGCACGGGCAGCCTGTTTACCCTGGTGTTGCGCCAAAAGCAGGCTTAAAG
>JAQGMY010000252.1 GCA_028292105.1 Ramlibacter sp. | reverse complement strand
AGCCACACACACAGAACAAACCAGCGGACCGCAAGGTCCGCCAATGGGACGCCAGGTCCGTCGCGAGACGGGGACCAGCGTCCTTTTCTCGTTTGGGCACCTGCTGCCTGGTGCCGTCGCGGCTCGGACCCCTACCCGGCGCGAAGGCGCAATCCGACGCCGGGTGCCCGGCAGTGCGGGCCAGCCGTTGGCGCATCCCGCGGCACCATGGCTGCAAGGAGTGAACATGAACCAAGAGGACTCGTTGCAGTTCGTGCAGGACCGCTTGCGTGCCAACAACGGCTCGCCCCTGGACCGTGAAGTTCACCTGGGGCCGCGGGCCCGGGTGATGCGCCGCTTCGCCGTGGAGCTCGAGCGGGGCAGCACCCGCGTGTTCGAGCGGGTCGACGGCAGCGTGATGGTGCGCTGCGCCAGCGGCAGCCTGTGGATCACGCACGACGGCGATCCCAAGGACGTGATCCTGTCGCCGGAGGAAAGCTATCGCGCCGAGCGCGATGCGGCGATGCACCTGTTCGCCTTGCAGCCTTGCGTGCTGGAGATCGAGTTCGAGGACGAGGTTCTGGTGCAGCAGTAGGGGCGGTGATGCCGCCTCGGGCTCCTGCCCGCCACGGCCTGCTACGCGGTCATCGACTGCCAGAACACCCGCGTCGCCTCCAGCCCCGCCGGCGTCCAGTGCTGCGCCGGCGACATCGCGGCGACGAGCAGGTCCTGGCGCTCGCGATCATTCGCGCGCTCCAGCCCGTGCCGAAACAGCATCAAGTCCGGGTCGAGTGCATCGCCACCTTGCCCCGCATCGCCGACGACCGCCGCCTGGCGGATCAGCGCCCGGAAAGTGGCCCGTCGCCGCGGCGTGCTCGGCGCGTCTTCGGTGAAAGCGCGCCCGTCGGCCGAGGCAGCGCCGCGGATCCAGTCATGCAACACCTGCAGTTCGTAGCTCGAGAACACCCCGAACATCTCGGCCCGCTCGCCTTGCAGCAGGCCCCAGAAGCGGCTGTTCTCCGCCGGCTCCCCGAAACGGATCCAGCCGGCTTTTGCCAGCGCGGCCACGAACTCGCCCATCTCCTGGGGTGCGCGCAACCAGTCGTTGACGTTGCGCCCGGCGACGCGGCAGTAATCCGAGTGCGATCCGCTGCCCGAGCGTGCCTTGCGCCTGAGGATGCGCAGGGCCTCCTCGGCAATGTCGAAGCCGTGCACCACATCCATCGTGCCGTGACCGGCGTTCGACAGCTTGCAGCCCGCCCGCACCCGTTTCCAGAACGCTCCGCCGTCGTCCATGCGCGGCAGCATGTCCAGCACGGCCTGGCAGGCGCGCCGTGCGTGGCCGGTGTCGCCGTTGTCCACCGTGACGTGCAAGGTGAAGTAGTAGGGGTCCAGCCCCAGCTCGTTCAATTCGTAGGCGGTGATCAACAGGTGCAGCGGCAGTTGTTCGTACCCGAGGTTGAAGCCCACCACTTCCGGCAGGAAGGCCTCGGCGTCCCATCCCAGCGCCAGCTGCAAGACGCCTTGTTCGTACAGTGCATCGGGCAGGTCATCGAGCGGGTCCAGCGCATAGCGCGCCAGCAGGCTGCGATACAGCACCACATGGTTCTTGTCGACGGCGCCTTCACCGAGTTCCTCGACGTAAGTGCGCACCAGGTCGCCCAGGCGCGCGTTGCGCCAATGGGCCAGCAGGCCGTACAACCAGGCGCCGTCCACCAGCTTGGTCGGCGCCACGGCCCGCAGCACGTACAGCGCATGGGCCCGGTTGGTGAAGAACCGCCGCGGCGCGCCGGCCTTGCGCTCCTCCAGGTAGGCGGCGTAGCGCGCGTGCACGTTGCGCGTGTTGTCTTCCATCCAGCGCAGCAGGTCGGCGGGCGAATCGGGCAACTCCGACGGCGTGGCCTCCAGGTCGAGCATGCGCGCGCGCAGGAAGGCCGCGGCCTCGGCGCGGGCGGCGGCGTCCGGCGCGCGGTCGGCGAGCCGGTGATAGAGGTTCTTGAGCGGAGCAGGCGCGCCGCTCGAGAGCCCCGTGGCGTCGGGCGCGGCTGACAGTTGCCGCCATTCTTGTTGTCCGATGTGCATCCAGGGACTCTGGCCGCGCCGCCCCGATTGCACCATCAGGCCGCAGCGTGCCCGCCCGTCAGCGCCGGGCTTACGCCCTTGCAGGATGAAGGTGCGGCCGCACCGAAGGGTCGTGCCTCTGCAGCACCAGCGCGACGGCTGCGATCCGGTCGGCCTGCGCATACGCGGGCGTCTCCAGCTCTTCGCCGAAGACGTCCGGGTCGAGCTCACGGTAGCGCCAGGGCCAGCCGCAGCCCTCCAGCTGCGGCCGCAGGATGTCGAGCAGGGTGTCGACGCCATCGACGATCGTGGCGCCGGTATAGAGCACCAGGCGCCCACCGGGCGCCAGGCGCGGCAAGCCCTCGCGGACGATGCGCCCGGACAGCGCCTCGCCGAAGCTGCCGCCGCCGTGGCGGTAAGTGCGCTGCGAGCTGTCGTTGAGGTAGGGCGGGTTGGCGACGATGAGGTCGAACTGGCCGTCCACCGCGCCATACAGGTCCCCCTCCACCAGCCTGGCGCTGCCGCAGTTCGCATGCGCCGCATTGGCGGCGGCAAAGCGCAGAGCCCGCGGATTGATGTCGGCCAGCACCAGCTTGGACGGGCTGTTCGGCGCGGACAGCGCCGCCGCGATCCCGCCGGCGCCGCTGCCGCAGCCGACGTCCAGGATCCGGCCGTCCCTGGGCAACGGCTGGTGCTTCAACTCGTCTTCGATCAGCTGCGCGAAGCGGTAAGTGTCCGGGCCGAAGAACACCGCGTCGTCCTGCACGGTCGGAAAGCTGGAGTGCGCGTACAGGTGCTTGCCCAGTGTGGAAAAGCGCACTGCGCTGCGCAGCAGGCCGCCGCCGGCGGGCAGCAGCAGTTGCGCCGCCCGCAGCGGGTCCAGCGCGGCTTGCGGCAGCAGGCCGCCGTCAAAGGGGCGGCTCCAGCCGAAGACGTCGCGCAGGTTGCGCGCCGCTTCGGGCCCGCCGCGTGCCAGGACACGCGCATGGGTGGCCGGAGTGACGGTGGTGAAGCGGTAGCCCTCGCTGGCCAACCATTCGGCCAGCCGCAGCAGCGACGCGGTCAGGACCAGGTCGGAACCGTTGTGGGCGGTCACGGATTGCTGCCGGGGCGCTCCAGCGCCGCCAGCAAGGCGGCGCTCTGCACCGGCTTGACGAAGTGTTGGTCGAAGCCGGCGGCACGGGAGGCGGCACGATCCTGTTCCTGGCCGTAGCCGGACAAGGCAAAGAAGCGCGCACCGGTGCGGGTCGACGGCCGCAAACGGCGCGCCAGCTCGATGCCCGTGAGGCCGGGCAAGCCGATGTCGAGGATGAAGGTATCGGCCGCCAGGTCTTGCGCGGCCAGCACCGCCTCGGCGCTGTGGAAGGTGCGCACGTGGTGGCCGTGGGCCTGCAGCAGCGTGGCCAGTGTCTGCGCCGCGTCCTGGTTGTCGTCGACCAGCACGATGCGCTGGGCGGCGGGTGCGGCGACAGTTGCGGGCGGCTCGCCCGAGTGCATCGCTTCCCGCGGCGGCTGGCCCTGCGGAAAGGTCATGGAGAAGACGCTGCCATGGCCCCTGCCTTCGCTGCGTGCGGCCACCTCGCCGCCATGCAGCGTCACCAGGCTCTTGACCAGCGCCAGCCCGATGCCGAGTCCGCCTTGCGAGCGGTCGGGAGTGCGCTCGGCCTGCGTGAACAGGTCGAAGATGTGCGGCAGCAGGTTCGGCTCGATGCCGGTGCCGTTGTCCTCGACCTCCACCCGCACGCGATCCTCGTGCGGCGCGGCACGCAGCACGATCCGGCCGCCGTCCATGGTGTACTTGGCGGCGTTGGCGAGGATGTTGCTGATCACCTGGACGAGCCGGGTGCGGTCGCCCAGCACCCACAGCGGCTGCGGCCAGAGCTCGGTCGCCAGGCTGTGGCCGCGCGACTGCAGCAGCGGCCGCACCTGCTCGATGGCCGCGCGGACACACTCACGCACGTCCAGCGGCTCCACCGAGAGCTTCACCAGCCCGCGGGTGACACGCGACACGTCCAGCAGGTCGTTGACCAGGTCGGTCATGTGCCGGACCTGGCGCGAGATGATCTCGCTGGCCTTGCACACGCGCCGGTCGTCGCCGATCGAGATGCGCAGCAGTTCGGAGGCGGTGCTGATCGGGGCCAGCGGGTTGCGCAGCTCGTGCGCCAGCATGGCCAGGAACTCGTCCTTGCGCCGGTCCGCCTGCTTGAGCGAATCCTCGCTCTTTTGCAGCGCCACCTGCGCCAGCTTCTGTTCGTGCATGTCGGTGCAGGTGCCCATCCAGCGCAGCAATCCGCCGTGCTCGTCGCGCACCGGCAGCGCCCGCGCCAGCACCCAGCGGTATTCGCCGGAGTGATGCCGCAGGCGATGTTCGTGCTCGTAGCAGGTGCCGGTGGCCAGGCAGTGGCGCCATTGCTCGCGGGCGCGCTGCCGGTCGTCCGGGTGCACCAGGTGGTCCCAGCCCTGGCCGTCGGTCGCGCCCGGCTGCTGGCCGGTGAACGCGTGCCATTGCTGGTTGAAGTAGTCGTGCCAGCCGTCGGCCCGGCAGGACCACACCATCTGCGGCATCGCATCGGTGATGGTCCGGAACTTCGCCTCTTCCTGCCGCAGCTCCGCTTCCATGCGCACGCGCTCGCTCAGGTCCATCTGCGCCACCACGGCGCCGGTGATCGTCCCGTCCGCGTTGCGCACCGTGGCCGCGCGCAGCAGCACGCTCTTGCGCACGCCCGGCCGGTCGAAGGCTTCGATCTCGATGGTGTCGCCCGGCACATGCTCGCCGCGCAGCGCCCGGGCCAGGCCCCATTCGTGCGCCTGGATGCGCTGGCCGCTGCGCTCCGAGCCGTCGGCCCACCAGCCTCTCCAGTGGTCGTAGTCCTCCACGCGCTGGGAGAACGGGTGCATGCCCCAGAGCTCGTGGTTGGCGCTGTTCACCAGCTCCAGCCGGCCGCTGGCATCGGCATAGGCAATGCCGACCGGCGTGGCATC
>JAQGMY010000250.1 GCA_028292105.1 Ramlibacter sp. | reverse complement strand
CTGTACGGCCTGCGGGAGTACCGCGGAGAGCCGCACCGCGTCGAGTCGATCGGCACCATCATCGAGATCGAGTACTTCGACGACAGCAAGGGCACCAACGTCGGCGCCACGGTGGCCGCACTCGGTGGCCTGGGCATCGATCGGAAGCTGGTTGTGATCCTCGGCGGCGAGGGCAAGGGCCAGGACTTTTCGCCGCTCGCCGCACCCGTGGCGCGCTTCGCTCGTGCCGCCGTCCTCATCGGACGCGATGGTCCCCAGATCCGCGCGGTGCTCGAAGGCACGGGCGTGCCGCTGCTCGACGCCGCCACGATGGAAGATGCTGTGCGCGTCGCCACGCAACGCTCACACGCCGGCGACGCCGTGCTGATGTCGCCGGCCTGCGCCAGCTTCGACATGTTCCGCAACTATCCGCATCGCGCCGAAGTGTTCCGCGCCGCGGTGCAGGCGATCGCCGACGAAGCCGGCGCCATGATGGACGGAGGCACCGCATGAGCCTTGGCGCCGTCCTCTCCGGCCTGACGCCCAATGGCATGCGGGCGCGCCTGGGCAACTCGCTGCGGCACGAGACCGTGCGGGCGCCGGTGCGGGTGCACCACTTCGACCCGGCGCTGCTGTGGGTCACCGTCGCCTTGCTGGCGTGGGGCCTGGTGATGGTCTATTCGGCTTCCATCGCGATGCCGGACAACCCCAAGTTCGGCCGCTACGCGCACACCTATTTCCTGTCGCGCCACGCGATGTTCCTCGGCATCTCCTTCGTCGCCGGCCTGCTGGCCTTCCAGGTGAAGGTCGAGACCTGGGAGCGGGTCGCGCCCTGGCTGTTCGTGCTTTCCCTGCTGCTGCTGGCGATCGTGCTGGTGCCGCACATCGGCAAGGGCGTCAACGGCGCCCGCCGCTGGATCGGCCTGGGTCCGATCTCGTTCCAGCCGTCCGAGCTGGCCAAGTTCGCGGTGCTGCTCTACGCCGCCGACTACATGGTGCGCAAGATGGACGTGAAGGAACGCTTCTTCCGCGCCGTGCTGCCGATGGCTGCGGCCGTCGCCGTCGTCGGCATGCTGCTGCTGGCCGAGCCGGACATGGGCGCGTTCATGGTGATTGCCGTGATCGCGATGGGGATCCTGTTCCTGGGCGGCGTCAACGCCCGCATGTTCTTCGTGATCGCCGCGGTGATCACCGTCGCCTTCATGGCGATCATCGCGTCCTCCGACTGGCGCCGCGAGCGCATCTTTGCCTACCTGGACCCGTGGAGCGAGAAGCATGCCCTCGGCAAGGGCTACCAGCTGTCGCACTCGCTGATCGCCATCGGCCGCGGCGAGATCTTCGGCGTCGGGCTCGGTGGCAGCGTCGAGAAGCTGCACTGGCTGCCCGAGGCCCACACCGACTTCCTGCTGGCGGTGATCGGCGAGGAGTTCGGCCTGGTGGGCGTGGTCGTCCTGATCGGCATGTTCCTCTGGATGACGCGCCGCATCATGCACATCGGCCGCCAGGCGATCGCGCTCGACCGCGTGTTCGCCGGCCTGGTCGCGCAGGGTGTCGGCATCTGGATGGGATTCCAGGCTTTCATCAACATGGGCGTGAATCTGGGCGCTTTGCCGACCAAGGGCCTGACGCTTCCGCTCATGAGCTACGGCGGCTCCGCAGTGCTGATGAACGTCGTGGCGGTGGCCGTGGTGCTGCGCATCGATTACGAGAACCGCACCCTGATGCGCGGAGGCCGGGCATGACCGGGCGCACCGCACTCGTCATGGCTGGCGGTACCGGCGGCCACATCTTTCCAGGCCTGGCCCTGGCCGAGGCGCTGCGTGCCAAGGGCTGGCGCGTGCATTGGCTGGGCGCTGCGGACAGCATGGAGGCGCTCCTGGTGCCGCCGCGCGGCTTCCCGCTGGAGACGATCGCCTTCGGCGGCGTGCGCGGCAAGGGCGTCAAGACGCTGATCCTGCTGCCGCTGAAGATCCTGCGCGCCTTCTGGCAAAGCATCCAGGTGGTGCGCCGCGTCAAGCCCGATGTCCTGGTCGGCCTCGGCGGCTACATCACCTTCCCGGGCGGGATGATGGGCGTGCTGCTGGGCAAGCACCTGGTGTTGCACGAACAGAATTCGGTGGCCGGCATGGCCAACAAGGTGCTGGCCGGCGTGGCCGACCGGGTCTACAGCGCCTTTCCGCAGGTGCTGACGAAAGCGGAGTGGATCGGCAATCCGCTGCGTGAAGGCTTCCTGCGCCAGCCGGAGCCGCAGGAGCGTTTTGCCGGCCGCACCGGTCCGTTGAAGGTCCTGGTGGTGGGCGGCAGCCTGGGCGCCAAGGCGCTCAACGAAATCGTTCCCGAGGCGCTGGCCCGCATCCCGGCCGCCCAGCGCCCGCACGTGTTGCACCAGAGCGGCGCCAAGCAGATCGACGAGCTGCGCGCCAACTACGCCAAGGCCGGCGTGCACGCGGAACTCACGCCCTTCATCGACGACACGGCGACCGCGTACGCCGAAGCGGACCTCGTGATCTGCCGTGCCGGCGCCAGCACCGTCACCGAGATCGCTGCGATCGGGGCGCCGGCGCTGTTCGTTCCCTTCCCCTTCGCCGTGGACGACCACCAGACCACCAATGCGAAGTTCCTGGTCGATGCCGGCGGCGGCTGGCTCGTGCAACAGCGCGAGCTCACCGCCGATCGCCTGGCCCAGATGCTCATCGCACTGAACCGCGACGAGCTGCTGAAACGCGCGGTCGCGGCCAAGCGACTGCAGAAAACGCGTGCGACCGAACAGATGGTCGCCGCCTGCGAGGACCTCGCGTCATGAAACACGCAATCAAACACATTCATTTCGTCGAGTCACGGCAATCCAACGAAATGTCGGGGGTCGTGTGAAGCACGCGATCAAGCATATTCATTTCGTCGGAATAGGCGGCGCCGGCATGTCCGGCATCGCCGAAGTGCTGCGCAACCTCGGCTACCTGATCTCGGGCTCCGACCTGAACGACAGCCCGGTGCTGCGGCGCCTGTCCGAGATCGGCATCCAGACCTTCGTCGGCCATGCCTCGGCCAACGTGATCGGTGCCGACGCGGTCGTCACCTCCACTGCCGTCCAGGCCGACAACCCGGAAGTGGTCGCCGCCCGCAAACGCAAGATCCCGATCGTGCCGCGGGCGATGATGCTGGCCGAGCTGATGCGCCTGAAGCAGGGCATCGCGATCGCCGGCACGCACGGCAAGACCACGACCACCAGCCTGGTGGCGAGCGTGCTGGCCGAGGGCGGCCTCGATCCGACCTTCGTGATCGGCGGCAAGCTGACCAGCGCCGGCGTCAACGCCAAGCTCGGCTCGGGCGACTACATCGTGGTGGAAGCCGACGAATCCGACGCCTCCTTCCTCAACCTGTTCCCGGTGATGGCGGTGGTGACCAACATCGACGCCGACCACATGGAGACCTACGGGCACGACTTCAACAACCTGAAGAAGGCTTTCGTCGATTTCCTCCACCGGATGCCTTTCTACGGCACCGCCATCCTGTGCATCGACGACGAGGCGGTGCGCTCCATCATCGGCGACGTGCAGTGCCCGGTGACCACCTACGGCTTTGGCGAAGAGGCCCAGGTGCGAGCGGTGGACGTCCAGGCCGTGGGCGCGCAGATGCACTTCACCGTGCGCCGCCGCAACGGCGTGACGCTGCCGGACCTGCATGTGAAGCTGAACCTGGTCGGCATGCACAACGTGCTGAACGCGCTGTCGGCGATCGCGATCGCGGTGGAACTGAACATTCCCGACGACGCGGTGATCAAGGCGCTGGCGGAGTTCCGGGGGGTCGGCCGGCGCTTCCAGAGCTACGGCGAGGTTTCGGTGCCGGGCGTGCGCGGCGGCGGCAGCTTCACGTTGATCGAGGACTACGGCCACCACCCGGTGGAGATGCGTGCGACGCTCGCGGCTGCCCGCGGCGCCTTTCCGGGCAAGCGCATCGTGCTGGCGTTCCAGCCGCACCGCTACACGCGGACGCGCGACTGCTTCGAGGATTTCGTGCAGGTGCTGGGCAACGCCGACGTCGTGCTGTTGTCGGAGGTGTACTCCGCCGGCGAGGAGCCTATCGTGGCCGCCGACGGCCGATCGCTCGCGCGTGCTGTCCGCGTGGCCGGCAAGGTGGAGCCGCAATTCGTCGGCGAGATCTCCGAGCTGCCGCAGGCGATCCTCGATGTCGCCAGGGATGGCGACGTGGTGATGTGCATGGGCGCCGGCTCCATCGGCGGCGTCCCCGCCAGGCTGGTCGAGATGGGAGGCCGCGCATGAATCCCAAGGACATGGGCAAGGTTGCCGTCCTGATGGGCGGCAGGTCGGCGGAGCGGGAGATCTCGCTGCTCTCCGGCACCGGCGTGCTGAAGGCGTTGCGCGACAAGGGCGTCGATGCGCATGCGTTCGATCCGGCCGGGCGCGACCTGGTCGAGCTCAAGCGCGAGGGTTTCCAGCGCTGCTTCATCGCGCTGCACGGGCGCTTTGGCGAAGACGGCACGGTGCAGGGCGCCCTGGAGCTGCTCGGCATCCCGTACACGGGATCGGGCGTGATGGCTTCGGCGATCTCCATCGACAAGGTGATGACCAAGCGCGTCTGGCTGGCCGAGGGGGTGCCTACGCCGCGCTACACGCTGCTGCGCCGCGGCGCTTACCAGCGCGACGAAGTGATGAAGATTCCCGACGACCTGGGTTTGCCGCTCATCGTGAAGCCGGCGCGCGAGGGCTCGTCGATCGGGGTGGCCAAGGTGATGGGCTACTCGGAGATGCAGGCCGCGGTGGATGCCTCCGCCGCCCTGGACGCCGACGTGCTGTGCGAGCAGTTCATCGCCGGGGATGAAGTGACCTGCCCGGTGCTGGGCAGCGGCCCGGACGCGCGGGCGCTCCCAGTGATCCGCATCGTCGCGCCCGCCGGCAACTACGACTACCAGAACAAGTACTTCACCGACGACACCCAGTACCTGGTGCCTTGCGGCCTGCCCGAGGGCGAAGAGGCCGCGATCCAGCAACTGGTGGTCAAGGCCTACCGCGTGCTGGGATGCCGCGGCTGGGGCCGCATCGACGTGATGATCGACGGCGCCACCCGCAAGCCGTACCTGCTGGAGATCAACACCTCTCCCGGCATGACCGGCCACTCGCTGGTGCCGATGTCGGCGCGCGCTGGCGGAATCTCCTACGAGGACCTCTGCCTGCAGTTGCTGGCCGACGCCTCCCTGGACCAGGAAGGAGCCGACCAGGCATGAAGAAGCAGCCGCTGTCACTGCCGATGGACGTGAAGCTGATGAACATGGCCGCGTCGGCCCTGTTCGTCGCTTTCGCCATCCTGCTGGTGACGGCGCTGGGCTGGTGGGCCGTGCGGCATCCGCTGTTCGCGATCGGCGCGATCGTCGTGGAGGGTGACGTCGCGCACAACAGCGCGGCGACCCTGCGCGCCAATGTCGCGCCCCGGCTCGCCGGCAACTTCTTCACCGTGGACCTGCAGCAGGCGCGGCAGGCTTTCGAGTCCGTGCCGTGGGTGCGCACGGCCGTGGTCCGGCGCCAGTTCCCGAACAAGCTGCGCGTGCAGTTGCAGGAGCACCAGCCGCAAGCATTGTGGGGCGCCGAGTCGGAGTCGCGCCTGGTCGACATCTACGGCGAGGTGTTCGAGGCGAACCCGGGTGACATCGAGCAGGACGACATGCCGCGCCTGGCCGGCCCCGAAGGCACGGCTGCACAGGTGCTGGCGATGTACCGCAGCCTCAAGCCGATGCTGGACAAGCTGGACCTCGGCATCGAGCAGGTGGTGCTCACGGGCCGCGGCGGCTGGACGCTGCACCTGGACAGCGGCGCCACCGTGGAACTCGGACGCGGCAGCAGCGATGAAGTGCTGGCCCGCAGCCAGCGCTTCGCGCAGACATTGGTACAGGTGACGTCGAAGTACGGAAGAAAGCCGGAGGCGCTGGTGACGGCGGACCTGCGGCACACGGATGGGTACGCGGTCAGGTTGAGGGGAGTCGCCACCACGGACGTGGCGACCCAGAGGAAATGAGGGAATAACGAGTGGCCAAGGATTACAAGGATCTCGTCGTCGGGCTCGACATCGGCACCGCCAAGGTGATGGTCGTCGTGGCCGAGGTCATGCCCGGAGGCGAGCTGAAGCTCGCCGGGCTGGGCATCGCGCCCTCCAATGGCCTCAAGCGCGGCGTGGTGGTGAACATCGACGCGACGGTGCAGAGCATCCAGCAGGCGCTCAAGGAAGCGGAGCTGATGGCGGACTGCAAGATCACGCGCGTCTACACCGGCATCACCGGCAGCCATATCCGCGGCATCAACTCCAGCGGCATGGTCGCGGTGAAGGACCGCGAGGTGACGCCGGCGGACGTCGCCCGCGTGGTCGAAACCGCTCGCGCCATCAACATCTCCACCGACCAGCGCCTGCTGCTGGTGGAGCCGCAGGAATTCGTGATCGACGGCCAGGACGTGAAGGAGCCGATCGGCATGAGCGGCATCCGGCTGGAAGCCAAGGTGCATATCGTGACCGGCGCCCAGAGCG
>JAQGMY010000239.1 GCA_028292105.1 Ramlibacter sp. | reverse complement strand
AGAAGGACGGCGAGCGCTACGAAACCATCATGACGGACCGCGACGTGATCTCGGTGCCGCCCGGCGTCTACCGCGAAGAGATCAACATCGGCGACGAAGACGCGCTGATGTGCGTGATGCTGGGCGCCGCCAAGCCGGTCACGCCGACCTATCCCGCCGACCACCCGCTGGCCAAGATCAAGCGTTGAGGCCAGCCGCTTGACCGCTGCCGTCGCTCCCGACTCGCTGCAAGGCCGGCGCGCCCTGCTGGAAGAACGCTTCCCGCAGCGCCTGGTCACGCTGCCTTCCGGCGCGCGTGTCGCCGTCCGCGAATGCGGCGAGGCCTCTGCGGCCTCGACTCTGGTGCTGCTGCATGGCATCAGCTCCGGCGCAGCCTCCTGGCTGCACGCCGTGCTGCCGCTGGCCGGCACCCGCGTCATCGCCTGGGACGCACCCGGCTACGGCGACTCGACGGCACTGGAGCAGCCCGCCCCGCGCGCCGCCGACTATGCGCAGCGCCTGGACGAAACGCTGCAGGCCTTGCAGGTGCAGCGCTGCGTGCTGGTGGGCCATTCGCTCGGAGCCTTGATGGCCTGTGCGTATGCGGCGGGTCCCGGCGCCGGCCGCGTCGCGCGCCTGGTGCTGATCAGCCCGGCCCGCGGTTATGCGAATTCGCCCGATCGCGAGAAGGTGCGCCAGCAGCGCACCGGCGCGCTCGACAAGCTGGGCGTCCCGGGCCTGGCGGCCGCCATCGACCAGCGCCTGCTGTCGCCGGCGGCGTCACCCGAAGCGCGCGAATGGGTGCGCTTCAACACCTCGCGCATGAACCCGGACGGCTATCGGCAGGCGGTCGGCATGCTGTGCGACAGCGAACTGGCCGTCGTGCCCTCGAACATTCCGGTGGAAGTGCATTGCGGCGAAGCCGACGTGGTGACCACGCCCGCCGCCTGCAAACAAGCGGCGCAAGCACTCGGTGCGTCCTTCCACGGCATTGCGCAGGCCGGACACGCCAGCCCGGTGGAGCAGCCCGCCGCCGTTGCCAGCCTGCTGGCCCACGCGCTGGCGCAAGCCGCGGGCGAGGGCCGCCATGGCTGACAGCAACGCAGAAGAAGCCGACGGCAACGCCGGCGGCAGCGACAAGTACATCGTGCCCGCGCTGGAACGCGGCCTGCGCCTGCTCAGCGAATTCGATCGCGAGACCCGCACCATCAGCGCCCCCGAGTTCGCGCGGCGCCTGGCCCTGCCGCGCTCCACCGTGTTCCGGCTGCTGAACACGCTCGAGAGCCTCGGCTTCGTCGAGCGCTCGGGCAACGACTACCGCCTCGGGGTCGCGGTGCTGCGCCTGGGGTTCGAATACATCTCCTCGCTGGAACTCACCGAGCTCGGCCAGCCGGTGCTGCAGCGCCTGTGCGACGAGATCCGCTACCCGGTGAACCTGGTGGTGCGCGACGGCCGTTCCATCGTCTACGTCGCCAAGGTGACCCCGCCGACGCCGTTCTCCAGCGCCGTGCGCGTGGGCACGCGCCTGCCCGCGCACGCCACCGTGCTGGGCCGCATCCTGCTGGAAGACCTGAGCCTGCCGGAGCTGCGCGCGCTGTATCCGGAGGAACACCTCGAGGTCTATTCGCACAGCACGCCCAAGACCGTGCTGGAGCTGTTCAACATGGTGGAAGTGGACCGCCAGCGCGGCTACGTGCTGGGTGAGGGCTTCTACGAGTCCAGCATCTCCACCATCGCCGCGCCGGTGCGCGGCGAGGACGGCCACATCGTCGCGGCGCTCGGCGCCACGATCCCGTCCGGCCACGTCGACCCCGATCGCATGGACCACCTGGTGCAGCGCGTGCGCGCCGCCGCCGACGAGCTGTCGGGCCTGCTCAATTACCAGCCGCGCAGCGCCAAAGTCGTGGCGTTGTCCTCGGCCCGCTAGCCACATTCATGTCCATGCTTTCCATCAACCTCGAGGGCGTCACCGCCGTCGTCACCGGCGGCTCCTCCGGCATCGGCCTGGCGAGCGCCGAACTGTTCCTGCAGGCCGGTGCCGCCGTGGCCATCTGCGGCCGCGATGGCGAGCGCCTGCGGCAAGCCGCCCATTCCCTGCGCGGCAAGTTCCCGCAAGCCCGCCTCTTCACGCAGCAATGCGACGTGCTCGACGCCGGGCAGGTGAAAGAGTTCGCCGCGGCCACCGAGCAAGCGCTCGGCGCCGCATCCATCCTGGTGAACAACGCCGGCCAGGGCCGCGTCTCCACCTTCGCCGACACGACGGACGAGGCCTGGAGCGAAGAGCTGCACCTGAAGTTCTTCTCCGTCCTCCATCCCACCCGCGCCTTCCTGCCCCAGCTGCGCAGCCAGGTGCAGCCGGCCGTCGTCTGCGTCAACTCGCTGCTGGCACGGCAGCCGGAGCCGCACATGGTGGCGACGTCCGCGGCACGCGCCGGCGTGGTCAACCTGGTGCGCTCGATGGCCACCGAGTTCGCGCCCGCCGGCGTGCGCGTCAACGGCATCCTGGTCGGGCTGATCGAGTCCGGCCAATGGCGCCGCCGCTTCGAGGCCCGCGAGGACCGGTCGCAGGACTGGGCCGCCTGGAGCGGCGAACTCGCGGCGCGCAAACGTATCCCGCTCAAGCGCCTCGGACTGCCGGCAGAAGCGGCGCAGGCGATCTTCTTCCTATCCACGCCGCTGTCCTCGTACACCACCGGCAGCCACATCGACGTCTCCGGAGGCCTCAGCCACCATGCCTGATCAAACCAACAGCATCACCGTCGGCGCCGCCATCGCCGCCTTCCTCGAGGAATGCGGCGTGAAAGCCGCCTTCGGGGTGATCTCCATCCACAACATGCCGATCCTGGATGCGATGCACCAGCGCGGCCAGATCCGCTTCGTGATGGCGCGCGGCGAAGCCGGCGCCACCAACATGGCGGACGCCTACGCCCGCACCACCGGCGGCCTCGGCGTGACCATCACCAGCACCGGCACGGCGGCCGGCAATGCCGCCGGCGCCATGGTGGAAGCCCAGACCGCCGGCACGCCGCTGCTGCACCTGACGGGGCAGATCGAGACACCGTACCTCGACCAGGAGATGGCCTACATCCACGAGGCGCGTGACCAGCTCTCCATGCTCAAGGCGATCTCCAAGGCCGCCTTCCGCGTGCGCAGCGTCGA
>JAQGMY010000084.1 GCA_028292105.1 Ramlibacter sp. | reverse complement strand
GCGGCGAAGCGGTCCGGCTTCAGCGCGCAGAGCTCCGCGAGTTTCTGGTTGTGGATGTTGCAGACCGCGCGCGCCATCTCGACGTCCTGCCGGTACCAGAAGGGGTTGATGCCCAGCACCTGCATGTCGATGCCCATCGCGTCCATGGACTTCAGGCGATCGTCCAGCACGATCATGTGCTCCGGCGTGCCCTTGACCGGCGCCGGGATGACGTCCTTCAGTCCCAGGTTCGCCACGCTCAGCGCGTCCTGGAAGAAGCAGTGCGCGTGCACGTCGATGGTCTTGACGCGGCTGCGGCGCACCGCCGACGAGGCCGACGCGCCCGCCGGCGCCACGGTCTGCGCGTGCGTGCTGCAACCTTGCAGCAGCGCGCAGCCGCAGAACATCAGGCCGGGGACGGCGCCCGCGGTGGAAGCGAGGAAGGCTCTGCGGCTGGTCATGCTTGTCTCCTTGGTTGTTCTATCCGTCAGCTGCCCTGGCTGTCCACGAAGGACAGCCAGGCGTCGCAAAAGGCTTGCGGTTGCTCCACCGCCGCCTGGTGCGCCGCCGGCAGGGTCACGAGCCGTGCGCCCGGGATGGCATCGGCGATCTGTTGCGCCTGTGCGGGCGGCGTCGCCTGGTCTTGCGAGCCGGCGATCACCAGCGCGG
Organism: Ramlibacter sp.; assembly: GCA_028292105.1. GTDB lineage: Bacteria > Pseudomonadota > Gammaproteobacteria > Burkholderiales > Burkholderiaceae_C > Ramlibacter. The sequence goes on along the minus strand of JAQGMY010000084.1, from coordinate 4,085 downwards.
GAACGCCGATCCTGGTCAGCAGGGCCAATTGCGACAGGTCGCGGATGGCCGCCGCGCAGCCGACGTAACCGTCGACGCTGACCTCGCACAGGATGCGCCGCATGCGGTCGATCTCGTCGGGCGACTTCTCGATGAACCCGGGGGTGAACCAGCGCTGCAAGGTGCCCTCGGCGAGTGCCGCCACACCGGATTTGCGGGCGATCGCCGCGCGTTCGTCCCAGGCCGCCGGCGCCGCCTGCACGGCGCCGGTGTTCGCCAGCGTCAGCGACAGCAGGCGATGGCCATGGCGGGCGCCGACCTGCTGGCCGATCATCCCGCCCAGCGACGAACCCGCAAGGTGCACCTGGTCGATCTGCAGCACGTCGAGCAGGCCCGCCACGTCGTCCGCCAGTTCTTCCATCGTGTACGGCGGCGGCGGCGCGCTGCTGCCGCCGTGGCCGCGCAAGTCGTAGCGCACCACCCGGAACTTCGAGGCCAGCCGGGCGGCCACCGCGTCCCAGGCGCGGTGGTCGGTGAGCACGCCGTGCACCAGCAGCACGGCCGGCCCTTGGGCCGGACCGTCGATGCGGCAGGCGATGTCCTGCTGGCCGACCCGCACCTTGCGCAGACCCGCGGCGCTCATGCGCGGCTCCCGATCGCGGCGTTGACGCGCGGCATCACCTCTTCGGCCATCAGCTGCATGGAGCGCTTGCCCAGCGCCGGGTCGATCCAGTCGTGGCAGGCGTAGAGCAGGGTGCCGAAGTCGCCGATCTGCTCGCGAAAGGCCAACAGCTGCTCGACGACGCTGTCCACGGTGCCGGCGATCACCAGCTTGTTGGTGACGTATTCCGGCGTGATCTCGCTGTCCGGCTGTGCCTGGTCCGCCTTGAACAGGTTGCCGCGGCCGCCGCCCAGCAGCTTGCGCGAGAGCTGCTTGAAGTAGAAGTGGTACGGGCCATCGGCGGACTTGCCGTACCGCTGCGCCGTCTTCTCGTCGTCGGCGACGAAGATCGATTTCGCCACGCGCCACTCCGACGGATCGGCCTTGGCGCCGACCGCCTCGCGGCCTTCCACGTACTTGGGCCAATGCGACTTCACCCACTGCGGCAGCAGGAAGTTGGCCGAGATCGGTTGCCAGCCGCGCTTGGCCATCTCCGTCACGCCGGCGGAGAAAGGCGCCACCGCGGTGCCGACGATGCGCGGATGCGGCCGCTGGTAGGGCTTGAGGATCATGCCCTGGCCGATTTCCGGGATCGCCGTCTGCAGGGTCGACACCTTGAAGAACTCGCCCTGCAGGTCCAGCGGGCCTTCGCTCTCCCAGATCTTCAGCACCATGTTGATGCCTTCGACGAACATGGCGTTGCGGTTCTTCTGGAAGTTGCCGAACACCTCCGCATCCGACATCAGCCCGCCGGGGCTGATGCCCATGATGAAGCGGCCCTGGAGGATGTGGTCCAGCATCGCGACCTGGGCGGCGATCGCCGCCGGGTGGCCGTTGGGCATGTTGATCGTGCCGGTGCCCAGCACCATGTTCTTCGTTTCGTGCGCCAGCGTGGCCAGGAACATCAGCGAGGAGGTGACGTTCTCCGCCAGGTCGGTGACGTGTTCGCCGACGAAGCCTTCGATGTAGCCGAGGCGGTCGGCCAGCAGGAAGGCCTCGCGGTCTTCGGCCAGGGTTTCGGTGGCGACGCGCCCGGGCGGGTGCAGCGGCATCATGAACATGCCGAGTTTCATGGGGAGGCTCCGGTGACTGATTTCATGGATTGCCCGGCGCGGCACTGCCGCGCAGGCGTTGTGTGAGTGTGTCGGCGCAGCGCCGCATGCCGACGAGGACCTTGCCGGAGTCGCTGGTGTCCAGCCGGTCGGTCGCGCCGATGGCGGTGAGGGCCAGCACCATCGCACCGTCCGGATCGAACACCGGAACACTCAGCGCACTGATGCTGCGGCCGTACAGCTCGGTGAAGTCGTCGATGCCCACCAGCCGCACGAAGCCCTGGCTGCGGATGTGCGACAGGCGCTCCGGCAGGCGTTCCGGATGCGGCAGGAAGTTGCCTTGCGCATCTTGCGTCAGCTCGGCATCGATGAAGGGCGCCGTCAGTTCGCGCGGCAGCCAGGCCGCGAAGGCCAGCCCGGTGGCGGACGTCAGCACCGGCAGCACGAGACCGGTGCGCAGGTTGTCGCTGACCGGCTGGGTCGATTCTTCCCAGCGCACGATGGTCGGCCCCTGGTTGCCCCAGACACCCAGGCCCAGGGTCTCGTCGATTTCGTCGGACAGCTCCACCACCGCCCGGGTCGCCAGCCGCACCGCCTGCAGGCGCGCGATGTTGGGCCCGCTCTCGGTGAGCAGCGCTCCCAGGTCGTGCGGCTGCGCCACCAGGTAGCGGCCGCCGCCGAACACCAGCGGCTGGCGCCCGGTGCGCTCGATGCGTTCCACCTGGCCGAGGAACACCATGTGGTCGCCGCCGCGAAAGCAGTCCATGCGGCGGCATTCGAGGTAGGCGGCGCTGCCGCGGATCAGCGGCACGCCGCCGATGCCCTGGTCGGTCGCCATGCCCGCGAACTTGTCGTCCTTGCCGCGGGCGAACTGGTTGGAGATCGCCACCTGGTCGTCGGCCAGGATGTTGACGACGAAGCGCTCGGCATCGCGAAAGACCGGATGGCTGGGTGCGGTGAGCGACTGGCTCCACAGCACCAGCGGCGGGTCGAGCGACACCGAGCTGAACGAGTTGACCGTCAGGCCGTGCGGCTTGCCCTGCGCGTCGACGGTGGTGATCACTGTCACGCCGGTGACGAAGGAGCCCAGCACTTGCCGCAGCTCACGCGCGTCGAAGACCTTGTCGTCCGACATGCGCCCTCAGCCCTCGACCTTTTCGATGCCACCGCTCCTGGCCGAGCGGAAGATCGCTTCCAGTGCGCTGACGTTGGCGATCATCTCCTGCCGCGGCACCGGGTACGGCGCGCGGCCCTCCGCCGCATCGGCGAAGGCTTCCAGGTTGTTCAACACAGCGGGCGCCGGCGGCATGTCGACCGTCACGGTCTTCTCGCCGCGCAGGGTGGTGGTGAGGGTCCAGCCTTCCGGCGCTTCCGGGTGGGTCTTGTCGCGCACTTCGGCCCAGCCCTTGGAGCCATACACCGCGAAGCGTCCGGCGAACGGTGTCGCCAGGATGGCCGTGATCAGCGCATGCCCGCCGCGCTTGAAGGTGACCAGCGCCGCCAGCGTGTCGCCGTTGGTGAGCGGGCTGCCGAGCTGCTTGACGCTGCAATGCACGGTGTCCGCTTCACCGAACACGCCGACCGAGAGATCCAGCAAGTGGATGCCGGTGGCGGTCATGGGCCCGGCCGGCGCTTCCTTGCCCGACAGCCGCCAGTTGTCGCTGGCGAGCGTGAGGAACTTGTCCTGGCTGAAGTTGGCTTCCACCTGCAGCGGCGTGCCGAGCGCGCCGGACTTCACCAGCTTCATGATCTCCAGGATGGGCGGCTCGAAGCGCTTCTCGTGGCCGACCGCGAGCGCGACCCCGGCCTGTTCCACCGCGGCGACGGCCCGCAGCACGTCGGCGCGGGTCATCGACAGCGGCTTCTCGCAGAACACGTGCTTGCCGGCCTTGGCCGCTGCGACGATCTGGTCGGTGTGCTGCGAGTGCGGGGTGCAGAGCACCACCCCTTGCACCTTCGGATCCGCGAGCACCTGTTCGAAGGTGGCGGAGAAGGGCAGGTCGCGTTCGCGCGCGAAGGACTCCGATGCCGGGTTGACGTCCGCCACCCGCACCACGCGCAGCTTGTCGCTGCTGCGCACCTGGTCGACGATGATGCGGCCCCACCAACCCAGGCCGATGACGGCGATGTTCAGCATGTTCAGTCCAGTTTCGATTCGAGGGTGGCCCACTCGTCGCAGCGCACCGGCTTGCCGGTCTTGGCCGAGTAGTCCATTGCCTTGGTGAGGATCAGGTTCCTGTGGGCTTCGGCCGTGGTGCAGTGCTGGGTGGTCCAGCCGCAGCCGCCGCGATTGAGCCAGGCGTCGGTTTCCTCGCGCATCGGGCCGCGCAGTTCGCCCAGCGCCATGTCGCCGGGCGGATAGCTGCCCATGAAGTCGACCAGCCGCTGCTTGT